>DATHMF010000106.1 GCA_035487355.1 Terriglobales bacterium
GGCATCGGCGGTGACGGTGATGGGGTTAGTTGCTGTGATGCTGCTGGTAACTGTATCTTTCGCGGTGATGCTTTGCGCTCCGGCGGTTTGCAGCTTGAAAGCATTGGTAAACATCTTCTGTCCGTTATCTCCCGCCAGGAAAATATAGTCTCCCGGCACTATAACCCCGCCCGCGGCGTCGGTTGTCGTAAAGTGCACCGTGCCCGCGTAGTTCTTCGCCGTATTGTTGAATTGGTCCTGCGCCACAAGCCGTACCGTAAAAGGTGCTCCTACAGTCGCCGTCGGTGGTGAAGTCATGCTGTATTTGCTGGCGGCAGCGTTGCTCACATTGATTACGCTGCTGGCTCCCGTGATGCTGCCGGTGACGGTGTCGGTCGCTATGACGGTTCGCGGACCGGCTGTTTTCAGCGTAACTGAGGGGAACGTCCCCACACCGCTGGCCAGGGTGCTATTACCCGGCAGGACTGCCTGTGGGTCTCCGCTGGTGAAGCGCACTGTGCCGGCGTAACCCGTAGCCGTGTTATTGAATGAATCCTTCGCGGTCACGGTGATGCTAAAAGCATTTCCAGCAATGATGTTTGCAGGTGCGCCGGTCACGTTGAAATGAGTGGCCGCCCCTGGATTTACTGTAATTCCCGCCGAGGTTCCGGTAAGCGAGGCGGCCGCATCAGTTGCAGTCACGGTCTGGCTGCCCAGTGTTCCCAAAATGACATTATTAAAAACGTGCACTCCGTTATCGCCTGCGACAAAGGTGTAGTCAACCGGCAGCACCGCCTGCCCATCGCTGCTGGTGAAGTGCACCGTGCCGGTGTAGTCAGTTACAGTTGAATTGTTGATATCTTGCGCGGTGACAGTCACGCTGAACGCGCTGCCCGCGTTTACGCTTCCCGGAGCCGTTACAGAAAAGTGCGTGATCGTGCGGACAAGCGGATTGATCTCCCACACGCCCCGGCCATAGGTGGAAATGCGGATAAAGCTGCCATTAGGAGGCATGAAGATATCTGTCACATGAACGTTCGGCAAGCCGGCGCCGAACTTGTGCCAACTCGCGCCGCCATCGGTGGTCTGATAGACCCCTACAAAAGTACCCGCATACACTGTGTTCCCTGTGTTGTCGCTGGGATCAATCTGCAGCTTGCTGACGCTGGCGTCGGGAAGCCCGTTGCTGGCTGCCGTCCAGGTCGAGCCGCCATTGATGCTCTTGACCACGCGAATTGCGCCGGAGTTGAACGCCTCTGAACACACATAAAGGATGCTGTTATTCACCCAAGCGATATTGGTGTTGCTGCTGTTGTAACCGGGAACAGCGGTATTCAGTGGAACCTGCGTCCAACTTGCACCGCCATTGGTCGTCAGCAGAAGATTTCCACTGGTGCCGGCAACAGCAATATGGCTCGTATCAACTGGGCTTACTCCCACGACGTGCACGAGCGCACGAATCGTTTGTGCTGTTCCTGGCGCTCCAAAGGAGCCAATAGACGTCCAACTGCTTGCGCCGTTTGAGGTTTCGTAAACGTCATGAAGGCCAACCGTAAAAAAGACTGTACCTGCGGGATCGGCCGACGCCAAAGGATTGGTAATCGCCGTGGCAAAGGGTGTGTCACCGGTGTTGATGCCAGTGGTAGCGACCGACCAATGTGCCCCCAGATCCGTGCTGTTGTCCACCGCGCCATGGATGTACGTGCTCAGCGTCCAGGTGGTGTTTGCCTGGCTCGTGCCCACTCCAAAGCCATCACCGCCTCGCGTCTGGTCATATATGGTTGTGCTGCCCTCGCGAACCCGCGTGCCATTGTCTTGCAATCCGATAATGGTGGTGCTGAGCGAATTTGGATTCGTAGTCAGGGCATAGATCAGGTGGCTTACAATGCCGATGTTCTTCCTGTAATCCCAACTGGCCCCAGTATCGTTGCTCACAAATAGGCCGCCGTCAGAGCCGAAAAAAAGTTTCGCCGGGCTGGTGAGCGTGCTGATGGCTGCTGCATGGAAGTCGGCATGGGCATACGGCAAATTTGCGCCGCTACGCGGGAGCCAGTCGGTAATCAAAGTCCAGGTAGCGCCGCCGTCTGTCGTCCTCGCAGTGCACAGGTTCCCACCAATGTAGACGGTACTGCGAGTGGCATCCGTAGGATCCACCAGGATCATCTGGTTGTAAAAAGCCTGGCCGTGCATGATGTCCATGTTTGAATTGTCGGCGTTGGGGTTAGATGGTGCTTTGCTGCCAAGACCTAGTGCCGTCCAGGTCAGGCCGCCATCGGGCGAGCGGAACAGGTCAAGCTGATCGGTCCCGCCAGGGTTTCCTGCGAAGGCATAAACAACCACATCCCCAGGGAGGCCAATCCCCAGTGTCGAGCGTCCCGCTCCAGTAAATCCAGGGGTGCCGGTTTGGCTCCAGGTAGCGCCCTTATCGGTAGAAAGCCAAAGCGTGCCGTCCGCCGCCGAAACCAGCCACCCTGCGCTGGTATTCGCCAGGCTCCAAAGCACCCTTGCACCGATGGAGGGATTCGGTGAGGCGTCGTAGGTTGCTCCTCCGTCGGCCGAGCGGAAAAATCCTGCATCGGTTGCCACCATAACGATATCGTTCCCGCCGCTGATATCAACCTTGATGTCTCTTACCGAAGTAGCGTTCGCAAGATTGATGACCGGGCCCCAGGTGTCGCCTCCATTGGTGGATTTGGTCACAAATCCGCCCGCCAGAGGAAAATCATCAAAGGGGTCTCCCAGCCCAAGATAGAGAACATTCGACGTTCTGCCGAAGGCTACTGAACCGCCTCCCGTCGTAGGGAGGGCATCGGTTTTTGGCACCCAGGTTGGATTGACTTGCAGAAAGTTCGTGGTCTTCCACAATCCGCCGCCCGAAGTGAGTAAATACACAGTATTGACGTCAACCGGGTCAGGCAGAATGGTGCGCGCGCGTCCACTGTCTACTACGTTTAGAGTAACGCCGTTGGTTTCAAAAGTTGCGTTGGTTGGTCCGATGGAAACCCAGGTTGGAATAGGGGACAAGGGCACGATGCCCGGCGCCAACTGCGGATAAAGCTGGTTTTGCCGCTGCGTCTCGCGCAGCATCATGTCTTTGTAGTCCAGTGGCTCGCCACTGAAGCGCTCGCGCATCCAGATGCGCCGGCCCCAGGGATCGTCCTGGATTGGCTCGTTGTCCTCCGGCTGTAGTTGCTGCAGAGTGGGCGGCCCAGCTACCCTCTGCGCCCAAATTGGCGAAGCAGCCAGCAGCAGGATCAAAACCAGCAGCGCGCGTGAATTGCGCAAATTTGGGAAACAGCACATGCAGTCCTCCTAAGACCCAATACTTCGACTAGTGGCCATCATCAACGGAAGTGGTTTTTAAGGGAGGTAATTCTTAATTCAAATCCAGAGAGGCTGGAAAGTCAAGATTACCGCTGGGCGAGGGCCGAATTCAGATTGGGGCTTGCCTGGTACGCAGTTCCGCAGGCTGCAGATTTTTTGTCTTCCAAGCGGTGGGGGGTGGGTACTTGCTGCAAGTGTCTGGGAGACCTAAAAACAGCGCTGATCGCCGCATATTTGCTGGGGAAAATTGATTTCAGGGTGGGGACTTGCTGAGCAGTCCTCAGTCGTTAGTCCTCAGTCCTCAGGGCGCTTTTGTTCTGAGCGCTCCTCCCACTTTGCGGGATGCGCGCATGCCTTCGGCAGAGCGGAAGAGACACTTTTCACCCACCGCTGCGCGGTGGCTTACCTCTGTTCGCGCCTACGGCGCTCGCTTCGCGCTCACCCGTTCTAAGGGTTCGGCAATACCGACCGACAACGAATTTTCAAAGACCTCTAAGGGCATTACTCCAAGTAAGCCCCGCTTCCTGGGATGCTTTACGAACTCTTACTGCCCGGCTACCGCCTCGTGCCCCGGAAGCGCGCGGCCGACCTGGCTGCTGCCTTGGGAACCGTGCCGGTCACGAAGCCGGGGTTGTTGTATTGCGGTCTTCGCCACCACGGCATTTCGGGTGTGGCCAAGGCGAGATAACGAGGCCCAAGGCCGGGAGGGTACTGCACGGATTGATGTTCTTTCGGCGCAGGGGAGACGGGCTGCGCGGAAGACGGGGCCGGGCTCACGGCAGAGTCGCCGTTTGGCTGGGGTTTGTTTTGGCCGTTCTGCTGTGATTTATTTTGGTCGTTCGGTTTTGGTTCGTTTTGTTCAGTCTGTTGCTGAGCTTTTGTCTGGTTTTGGGCGCAGGCTGCGGATGCGGGGCTGAGGCTGTCTTGCATCCCTTGTTCTGGTTTATCTTCTCTTTTGTCTAGTCTTGCGGTGTCTGGTTTTGGGTTTGGGTCTGGCTGGCTGTGCGAGGAGAGGGGGTTCGGGGCCGAAGTGGCTGCGGTCTCGCGAGGATAGATCTGGGCCCCGGTGATATCCCTAAATACGAGGTTTAAGCCTTCTATGGGCTGTTTTTTGGCAGGGCGAGTGGCTTTGCCGGTAGCCTCGCGCTGGGCGCGCATTTCGAACTCAAAGCCGCGGAGCATGGCGAGGCCGAAGTTTCGGATGCAGTTGGCGGAGCGGAGATCCATCTCGCCCTGGCGGAAGTGGTTGACCGTCACTCTGAACATCTCGACAACGTCGGCGGTATCCCGAAGCGGCAGGGCGGGAAGGTTGGGAGGGAGTTTCAAAACCTCCTGGGCCTTGTAGCCGCGGATGACTCCGCCGGCGCGGCGTGCCGCCGTGCTTTTCTTTTGGGACTCGGGATCGTGAAGGAAGCAATATTGCCTGCCCTTCCGGGGATGGGCGTTGCACTCGGTTCCATCATTACGTTTGTGGCAGCAACGGGGTTGCTGGCTGGGGTTGGTTTTTACTCCAAAAAGCTGTGCGATTTTCATAGATATCCTTTCCGGTATCCCTTTTAGGGACACCTGAGGATCATGATGACGCAGAATTGGTAGAAATTAACGGTATGGGGCCAGTTTGATACCAGTTTTTGGTTCTCAGTTCTCGGTTCTCAGAATCGGGGTTTAATTCACCGCGGAGAGGCGGAGGAGCGGAGAAAAACCGAATTTCAACCACTACGCGGCTGCCCTAGTTGTCTGTGCTAGCCGCCCAACGAGGTTAAGGCAGAATCGAGAAGTTTTTTCCGACAGCTATTTACAACTGTTTGACGGCACTAGCGAGGCAGAGTAGCCTTTCTTTCACTATCTTGTGCAATCATGAAACTGGCCAGTCAATACTCGTGTCCCGTAATCATGAGCGGTAATCCGTGTGGCCGGCCAATACATAAAAGCACAGATGACCCGTTACCAGTTTGCGTGATGCATTCAATTGATCAATCCAAACCAGGTGCCCAGTTCAATAATGAAATCAAAGCAATAATTGCTGGGACTTCGAAATATGGTGTTGCCAACAATTTCTACGACTTCTCGCGGTTTGTCTTCCCGATAGTTGATTTTTCAGAAACAACGTTTCAGAAGAAACTTGAGTTCGCGGGAGCTGTTTTTACTTCACACGCCCATTTCGAACGGAGTTCTTTTGCTAAGGATGCGGATTTTACCAGGTGTGAATTTCGTGCCAGCGCCGTTTTCTCCGCTTCGACGTTCAAGGGCAAACTAACAATGAAAAGCGCAATGTTTCATGGGGAAGCGCAGTTCGATCAGGTGCTATTTAGTCAAGATGTTGATTTCACCAGTGCTGTTTTTTCTTCAAAAGCGGCTTTTTCCACGACAGCTTTCCACAAGAAAGCGGTTTTCTTTGGCACACTTTTTAAGGAAGATGCGTTCTTTGCTTTCTGCAAGTTCTATGATGAAAGCGAGTTCGGCGCCTCGCAATTTAATGGGGATGCAAACTTTCAAACTTCCAGATTCACTAAGTCAGTAACCTACTTTTCAGCAACATTTTCGCAGAGAGTAGACTTTTCCTCCATGGTTGTGGGACGGTACGTCGAACCAGGTATGCTACCTACGAGCGGTGATGCTCAAGCTGCTTTCGCAACTGTCGATCTTAGCAATGTAGTCTTTCAGCAACCTAACCACGTAAACTTCTTTGGAATAAATTCAGCGTCACTCGACGGATTATCGATCAGATTGGCGAATTGTTCCGGAATTGAGCAGGTTAGATTTGAAGAAGTCAGATGGAAGCGATTGGGCCGCAGAATCGTATTGCAAGATGAACTCGATATTACATCCGATCTGCGACAGCCCGATCGATCCCATGACTTGGTGGCCAGTACTTACAAAAAGTTAATCAGAAACTTCGATAGCTGGCGCCAATATGACCTGTCGGAAGACTGCTTCTGTGGTGCTATGGAAATGAAGAGGCTCGCGCCTAATCATTTCGCCCTGGGACGATTCCGGCGCGTTGAGGAATTTTACCGCAAACATACCTGGGCTAGAAAGTTTGGGGAATCTTTCTCTGTCGTAAATCTCTACAGAGTTCTTAATCATTACGGCTCCAGCTATTTGCGTGCAATTATGGTGTTAGTACTTTTTGTGTGTCTTTTTACTATAGCCTATCCGTTCCTTGGTCTGTGCATGAAGGATTCTAGAACGAGCGTTACCGGTACTGCGAGCACTTCTGCAATAAACACAGACGATTGCGCTACCAATGCCTTTTATTGGGGGGCAGCGGGACATAACTACCGTGATTATGTAAAAGTTGTAGGTGCCGGTCTCTGGGTGACTCTTGATGTTGCAACTTTCCAGAAGAAACCGACTGTTGAACCGGCAAGTAAATGGGGCAGGCGCCTCGCTTCACTGGAACTTGTAATAATACCGGGCCAGGCTGCTTTATTTCTGTTGGCCGTGCGTCGTCGGTTTCGTCGCTAAGGAACCAATGTTGATCCAATGACTCCAGAACAGAATACGAATTACAAAGCTTCTTCTAAGTATTCGCTGCTTCTTTTAATGCAAGCCAATATGGTGCTTTATCTTCCCGTCTTGGAAGCATATTGGGTAGCAGAGGAGATGTCGGAACAAATATCTTTTTCGCTATATCCAGAAGACGACGCCGATTTTTCTCTCTTGCAGACCATACGCCCGGGGCTGGAATTGATTGTTGCGTATAGTTACAAAGTAGCCGCATGCGAAGTGTTGCAGAATTCCTTCCACAAGCAAACATCCGAAGGTAAATTCGTGGAACATTTTAGCTTAAAGTTGAAGATTACGAGATCGGATTTTACCCCGGCGGTTGAAGTGGGATTCTCAAGTACAAGCTCTGACCGACTTGCCGAAATGCGCGCTCGGCGTCTCTTGCTGAATGAAAATCCGGCAACTGAGACAACAGACATCAATGCAATAATGCGGGAGGTCGTTCTGAGAGGTCAAGGTACCTTAGTACAGGTAGAAAAATCTACGTTCCCTCAGTTATTTCAACAATTTGGAAGTAATCCAGACAGGTTTCTTGAAATCACCTGGATAAATGCGGTAGCGCAATTGAAACTCAGCGCATGTGTTGCAGATGTGCGCAAGCTCGAACTTAGGTTGCAAGGAACAATTTTGCACGTGCTATTTGTCGGTACAAGGAAACCTCAGTTCAGTCATACCTCACCCTATGAGATGCGCATAGAGGGTACTTGTGCTCTGTCCAGTGTACCTGTGCGGAACTGACTGGTCTTTCGGTCCGATTCGTTTCTCTTCCCGCCTTCTCTCCGCGCTAGCCTTCCCTTGCAGCTCAGATGAGGGGGACTTGGCCCGGGCTCGTTCTAAATAATTCAACATGACCACAGTTGTCGCAGATGAACGTTTGAACCATCAGGTTGGCAGTATCGGATCCGGAAATCCAAAACCTGATAGCTCCGGCCGATTTACCATCAAGTAGGACTTCGGGCTTATAAAATCCTTGGCCACAAATGCGACAAGGTCTTGGGATACCGGGTGACAATACCTGCCCACCGCTCTGCATAACAGCAAGGAATGCGTCGACAACTAATAGCAAATCGTCGGCAGATGAAAGGCAATCATGCGACTCCTCGACCACACATTTATCGAGAATTTTGTTAATAACGTGCATATGCGGGTCGTTTGGAAACGTTTTTGTCAGATCAAAATCGGGGCGTTTATGATATTCCCTCGGCAGCACTGCCCGGCCATCGACCATGCACCACAACAGCTTTCCAAGCATATAGACGTCGAAACAAGGTTCTACTTTTTCATGCCGCCCCCCCAGGTTTGCCCACTGAGGCATGTAGTCGCGCGGGCCCACCCGCTCTTTTGTTAATGTGACCCTATCGCCAGCGTTTGGTAAGTAAACAATCCCAAAGTCACCTAACACGAGTTCCTCGTCACTTCGAACAAAAACATTAGCCGGCTTGATATCCCGATGTACGTAGCCCTCCCCATGCAACCCCGCCACTGTCTTTACGAGTGATCGAAAAGCCTTAAGGGCAAGAATGGCGCGGCCTTTATAGCGAGAGAGATTGTTTTCTAGCGTGCCCTCCGAAAAAAACTCTGTCACTATCCAGCGTTTTTCTACATTCGAATCCAGAAGCTTAGGAAGGCCTGGTGTATCCTTGCTGAGCGCGGAGATTTCATTTTTTAAACGCTCAATTGCTTCGTATTCGGGAGACTTTGGGATAGGAGGCATGTTGCTTGAGTCTTCTGGGGGAATCTTGAAAACCTTGAGCGCACCCAGTTCGGAAGCATTATCCGGACGCGCATATGACCACATTGCTGTGGCTAGCTCCGCTCTCTTGTCCTCGTCTAAAGCGGTGCGAATTATCTCGAGACAATGCGTACGCTCGTAGCTTCTTGCAGGGCTTCTAACTAAAAATACATCGCTCTGACCGCCGCCTCCCAGGGAGTTTATTCTTTCCCATTCTGCGTCGTTTTTCATTTGGTGTTATGCCTCCGACAAATTGACATAAATTGTAAGGTCTGTTTTCTGGTCATGGCCAGAGATAATATGAAGTTGCTGCGGGTTCTATCTATGCTCCGCTATGCTGCGCACTGGCTTTCGGCTTCGCCCAGGGCAGGAATCGAGCCGCAAGCTGAATTCTGAATAGATTCTTCAGAGAATGCCTCGCAGCAGTATGGACAACCGAGATATTCTCGGGGTCTTTCGACTCGGGCGTGCGCCCTCGCTCAGGATGACAGACCTAAAAGCAGTTGCCGATTACGAGATAAATCTTTGCTATGAAACATCAGCATTCATTCGCGTCCCCCCTCCTACCTGACAGTAATTTCATCGCTGCCACAGTTTGAGAGTTGCGGTTGCATCTGCGAAAATCAAACTTTGTCTTTAATGAGAAGGAGACTTTAAGCTGCCATCTTCTGAGAAGCTTCGCGTAGCTGTCATCGGGGTGGGCGCATTTGGGCGCAACCATGCCCGCGTGTATCACGATCTGGCCAAGGAAAATGCTGTGGAATTCGTTGGGGTTGTCGATTCCAACCCTGCGCACGCTGCCCAGATTGCCGGCGAGTTCGGCACGCAAACTTTCGGTTCGATTAATGAATTGCTGCAACGCAGCAAGCCGCAGGCGGCTTCGGTTGCCGTGCCTACGCAAGCCCATCTGCAGGTTGTGCGTGAGCTCATGCAGAACGGAGTTGACGTGCTGATTGAAAAGCCGGTGGCCGGCACGCTGGCCGATGCCGATGAGATGCTCGCTCTGGCGCAGCAGCATAGCCGCATTGCCCAGGTGGGGCAGCTTGAGCGCTTCAATCCTGCGGTGCGGGCTACGGTGCCCTTGATCACCAAGCCCATGTTCTTCGAGGTGCACCGGCTGAGCGTCTTCACGCCACGGTCGCTCGATGTGGATGTGGTGCTCGACCTGATGATCCATGATATTGACGTGGTGTTGTCGTTCGTGAAGTCACCGGTGAAAGAGATCCGCGCCGTGGGCCTGCCCATCCTGAGCGCTAAAGTAGACATCGCCAACGTACGCATGGAGTTCGAGTCGGGCTGCGTGGCCAACTTCACCGCCAGCCGGGTAAGCACCGAGCGCATACGCAAGCTGCGCTTCTTTCAGCCGCAGCAGTATATTTCACTCGACTACACCCGCCAGGACGTCGTGGCGTTCACGGTTTCTGGCGATGGCTCTCCCAGCGTGGTGTCATCGCTTTTGGCAGGCATGGATGAGGAACAAGACCATCCGTCCAGTCCGCAGATCAAGATCACCAAACCTGAAGTCGTTCGGGAAGAGCCGCTGCGCACTGAGCTATGTTCGTTTCTCGACTCGGTACGCACGCGCAGCGCGCCGGTGGTTTCGCTCGAAGATGGCCGGCGCGCCCTGGCGGTTGCGCTGGAGATCCTGGAAGTAATCCGGGAGCACTCACGCAACGTCAAATTGGATAAGCTGTTGTAAAAGCAGTCCTCAGTTGTCAGTCCTCAGTTTGGTGAAAGCCGCTGCAAGTTCGAGACTTTCTGCCGTTCTTAGGGTTAGTCGCTGGAATACCTGTTATGTAAAGTCGTATGTAAAGTTTTGTTCAGAGTGTTTTTCTGAGTGCGCGAAGTATTAAAAACAATGCGAAAATAGTAACGGGTGGCAATTATAAGCATCTAATAGACATCTAACGTCCTAGCGCCACCACCAGCAATCGCAGTTTCCAGAAGATGCCAAGCATTATCCAAATTCCGCTGCTTGAGGAGATGCGCAAGGCGCAGGGCACTTCTGCGAATGGCGAAGGCCGTGATTCCGGCGCGCAGGCATCGCTCTTTCCCCCTCCGCCAGCCTTTGATGATCGCCTGCACAAAACACCTTTTGGCTTGCTGGAAGACGATCTGGAGTTGCAACTGGAGCGCTCGAAGCTGCGCGAGGCCTTCTGGATCTCGCTGCTGGTGCATGGCATCATGCTGGCTATCGTCGTATGGTTGTTCCCCAAGCTTTTAGCGGGACACCAGCCGACACCCAGCGCTTTGGCGCAACTGCTGCAAGACCATCAAATAACGTTTCTGGAGATGCCGCCCACTCCAACCCAAAAGCCGTTAGACAACAACAAAATATCTGACCAGGACCGGCGTGCGGCGTTGCGTCACCCTGACCTGCAGCAATTGCGCGAGCTGGAGGATGCAAGACGGGCAGGCGCTCCGCAAGCCATGCAGGCGCCCGCTGCACAAAGCCCGCCAGCAGGACAGCAGGCACAACAAAACCAGCAGGCTCAGGCGCAGCAACCTCAGCAGCCCACGCAGCAGCAATCGGATAACACCATGGCGCACCTGGAGCAACCGCAAACGATTGCGCGCAACAACGCCAACAATCCGTTTGCAACGGCGGCTTCAGCGGGATCTGTAATTGAGCAGGCGGCGCGGGCTTCGGCGGAGCGGCACACCTTCAGCGGCACGACCGGTGACTACGGAATAGGTCCGTCGGCGCAACCTACAAAACTGCGTAACGATGTAGACGTGCTCAGCGACACCATGGGGGTGGATTTTGGTCCATACCTCAAGCGCGTATTAGATAGCCTCCGCCAGAATTGGTATGAACTGATCCCAGAAGAGGCGCGCCCGCCGCTGATGAAATCGGGCAAGGTCTCGATTGAATTTGCCATCACCAAAAATGGCTCGGTCGCCGGCATGCACCTGGTTTCACCCTCCGGCGATGTGGCGCTCGATCGCGCCGCCTGGGGCGGAATTACCGGCTCGAATCCATTCGAGCCTTTGCCGCAGGAATTTCACGGACAGTACCTCGCATTACGTATCCACTTCTTTTACAATCCGCAGAAGAGCGACCTTCGTTAGAAACAGTTACAAGTTCCAAGCTGCAAGCTCCAAGGAAACTCACTTATGCCCGCCGCTAAACGCCAGAACACGCTCGGATTGATTCTGATTGCACTGCTCATACTCCTGTTTACCCTGGCGCGATTCTGGAGGGCGATCCACTGGAACAATCACTGATGGCAGAGAGCGAAGCTGCGCATCAGGCTTTGCCGCAAAAGCCGCTTCCCCTGCTGGTCGTGATCCTGGGGCCGACAGCTTCGGGCAAGACCGCGCTTTCGCTCGCGCTGGCACAGCGATTTCATCGAGAAATTGTCAATTGCGATTCGGTGGCGGTCTACCGCGAATTTGAAATCGGAACTGCCAAACCTACCAAGGCAGAACGCGCACTCGTTCCCCATCATCTGCTCGACATCATCTCGCCTACGGAGCCGTTTACCGCGGGCGATTATTCACGCTGTGCACGCACAGCATTGCACCAGATCAGGCAACGCGGAAGCTTGCCCATCGTGGTGGGAGGCACCGGACTCTATTTGCGTGCGCTGCTGGAGGGGCTGTTCGCCGGCCCGCCACGCTCGGAAGAATTGCGGGAGCGGCTGCGGCGGCGCGCAGAAGAAAAAGGCGGGGCATATCTGCATCGCATTCTGCGAAGGCTTGACCCGGCTGCGGCGGCGAAGATTCATCCTAATGATGCCGCCAAGCTGGTGCGCGCGGTTGAAGTGTGCCTCGCGGCGCAGCAGCGCATGAGCGAATTGTGGCAGCGCGGACGCGATCCGCTCACCGGATTTCGCGTGCTGCGCCTGGGTCTTGATCCTGAACGCAATGCGCTCTATGAACGCATCAATGAGCGCGCCCGCCGGATGTTCGCAGCAGGGTTAATCGAAGAAACTCGCCGCTTGCACGAACAATACGGCGAGACTGCAGCACCGCTGGCCTCCCTGGGATATAAGCAAGCCATGCAATTCCTTCGCGGCGAAATAGGCGGTGAGCAGACCCTGGTGGCGGCGCAGCAGGCCCACCGCAACTACGCCAAGCGGCAGATGACCTGGTTCCGGCGCGAAGCGGAGGTCCACTGGTTCAAAAATTTTGGAGATGATGCCCAGGTGCAGGACGAAGCCGTGGCTTTTGTGGAAAAGTTTGTGGAAAAGTAGGTGAGAAATAGCCAGGTCGTAGCCCTTTCGTAATCTGAGCTTTGTGCAACCAACATGGAACAGCGGTAATCTCATATGTATGAGGTTGCCTCGATGGAACTCCCCGCCACCGCCATTTCGGACCCGACTGAACTTACCAGCCGGTTGCGACGCGTCACTGAAGAGCTGCGAGTTATTCAAGAAGATCTTTATCAAGTTTCCGCTTCCAATCCTCTAAAATCCAGCCCCATGGGAAAAGAAGAGCACTTGCAGATGGTGAACTCGCTGCTTGATCTCACATTGCTTACCGACCTGAAGGTGGTGGTGGACCATTTGCGTCAGATCTTGCGCACTTATATGGACACCTTGTCAGACCAGTTGGCCAATAATAAGGACTATCCTTTAGAGGTGTACCGGGTGCAACGCACCACCGAAGCCCTGCGCTTGCTGCACCAGGGCGCCCAGGAGCTTGCCGAAGGCGAGCTTGCCCGAGGACTCTCTTTCATTGAGCGCATTGATTCGTTGGTCGAGCGGCAATTGCATCCCGAAGAACCGCAGGCGTAAAAAACGCCGCTTATCCAGCCATGAGATGTGTGTGGGCAAGATGCCCACAACACGACAGCCGGCGAGACGCCGGCGCTACGGAACAGCCAAAAATTCCCCGATGACGAACATGCAGTAATTCTGCTATTGTCGCCATCATGTACAAGCGCCTGCTTCTCGTCGTGCTGCTGGCCATCTCCTGCCTCGCAAAAGACTTTCAAAAACCTGGGCCGATTCAAACCACGGCGGACGCCCAAAAGTGGGCCGATAAGACCTTGCGCAAGCTCAGCCTGGAAGAAAAAATCGGGCAGATGTTCCTGATGCGCGGCCGGGCGGAGTTTCTGAACGTCACCAGTCCCGACTATCTGCAGCTTCGCGACCAGATCCATCGCTACCACATTGGCGGTGTGGTGCTGACGGTGCGCACCGACGGACCTTTCCTGCTTCGCAATCAGCCCTTTGAAGCAGCTACCTTTACCAACCGTTTGCAGGGCGAGTCACGTCTGCCCCTCATCTTTGCCGCCGATTTTGAGCGCGGTCTCTGCACCCGGCTGAACGGCGCTACCGTGTTTCCCCACGCCATGGCCTTCGGTGCAACGGGAAATCCGGCTTACGTTGAAGGCTTTGCCCAGATTGTTGCCCAGGAGGCCCGCGCCATTGGGGTGCAATGGAACTTCTATCCGATTGCGGATGTGAACTCCAACCCGGCCAATCCCATTATCAACACGCGCTCCTTCGGCGAAGACCCCAAAATGGTTTCAGAGATGGTTACAGCCTATATCCGGGCAGCACGCGATGCCGGCATGATGACCACAGCCAAACATTTTCCCGGCCACGGCGATACCGAATCGGATTCGCACCTGCAACTGGCGCGGGTAGGGGGCGACCTGCAGCACCTGCAGAACATCGAGCTGCCGCCCTTCGAGCAGGCCATTGCAGCCGGAGTTGATTCGGTGATGGTGGCACATGTAACCGTGCCAACCCTGGACCCTGATCCGGGACGCGTGGCCTCGACCTCGCCCCTGGTTATCGAAACCCTGCTGAAAGGCCAGCTTGGCTTCAAAGGGCTGGTTGTGCCTGATGCCATGGATATGAACGCGCTCATGCGGCTGTTTGTTGGACACGATGCCAACCCCAGCGCCCGCGCCGCAGTCGAGGCCGTGAAGGCCGGCAACGACATGATCCTGATCCCGGCCGACTTGGACGCTGCCTATAACGGTCTTCTCAATGCCGTGCGCAGCGGAGAGATTCCTGAGACGCGCATTGACGAATCTGTCCGCAAAATCCTGGTGACCAAGGCCACGTTGGGCCTGGCCAAAGCGCGTCTTGTGAATATTGATGCCCTGCCCAGCCTGATTGCCACCCCTGAACACGTGGCCTTCGGCCAGCTTGTGGCCGACTCTGCGATTACCCTGGTGCGCGATAACGGCCAGGTGTTACCGCTCAAAAAGCCTGCTCCAGCGAACGGAACTTCCGGGCCTGCACTTTCGTATCAAGCAGAACAGGAGGCCGGAAAGCGGGTGCTGGCAGTGATATTTTCCGACGATGTGCGGACGGATTCAGGACGCACGCTGGAGCGGGAGCTGCGGGCACGCATTCCGGATGCGAACATCATTTATGTTGACCCCAGGATTGCAGCAGGTATGACACCCCAGGTGATGCAGGCCGTGAATGAGGCCCAGAGTGTTATTGCTGCCGTCTATTTGATTCCAACTGCCGGCAAAGCTGTACGAGTGCAGGGTACGGTACAGAATGCGATTGGCCTGGCGGATGCACCCGCCGATCTGTTGCGGCAAATCCTGGCAAATGCCGGGCCGCGCACAGTGGTGGTCGCTGTAGGAACACCCTACGTCGCTGCTGAATTTCCCGAGATACAAACTTATTTATGCACGTTTTCAGCCGCCAGCATCTCGGAGTTCAGCGCAGTGAAGGCGCTCTTTGGCGAGATTCCTATCCACGGCCACCTGCCGGTTACTATTCCCAACATAGCTCAGCGGGGCGCGGGTATTGAAAAACCCGCCGTGGTTGCTCCTGTGCCCCCAGTCGAAGGAGGTTTATTGCAGCATGCGCAAGGAAAATAAATTCGCTTCTCTAGCTGCGGTTTGTTCCGCGGCAACTCTGCTCTTGGTGCTCGCAGGGTGCGCTGGCATCGACGTAAAGTCCAATGATTCCGATAAGTCGGGGAAAAATGTGGAGATCAGGACTCCCGTCGGTGACCTCAAGGTGCGCAAAGAGGTTGATCTTAAGGCGCTTGGCCTAACACCCTATCCCAATGCGAAAGTGATTCCCGATGATGAAAACTCCAAGGATGACAAAGACACGGGCGCCAATGTGAACATTTCCACACCGTTCTTTGCATTGAAGGTCATCGCCGCCAAGTACGAATCGGATGACGCGCCTGACAAGATTATTGAGTTCTACAAAAAAGACATGGCCCGCTATGGGAAAGTACTTGAGTGCAAGGGATCGAGCTATAACGCAGGAGCGTCTAAGGAGAAAGACGACGACATGTCGCTGAAGCTGACCTGCGACGAGAAAGGTGGCGACGGCAAAAGCACGACGCTGAAAGCCGGCGAAGGGTCGAGCCAGCATATGGTGGCAGTCGAACCCCAGGGGAAGGGATCGCACATCGGATTGGTCTATATCCAGATGCGGGGTAAAGCAGAAACAATGTAGCTCAAAGCAGCTAGAAACAGCAAGGAGTAGGGATCGGCTCTTCGATAACTGGAGGCATAAATGATCACACTGGCCATAGCGTTCGTACTCTACTGGCTTCCATCGTTGCTGGCATACCACTGGAGGCACAGGAACCGTACCGCAATCCTAGTCACTAATTTTTTCCTGGGATGGACGATAATTGCGTGGATTGTGATCCTTATCTGGGCCTGTACGAACAATCGAGAGACCAGCGCCGCTGCGTGGGGATAAAAAGCAGTTCTAAAGTTCCAAGCTGCAAGCTCCAAGGGGAGACTGCTTACCGCAAATTGCATGGGTTACTGCTAACCAAGTACACTGGTTGGCGTCTATAATGAATTATCATTCAGTGGCCTGTTTGGCTTTGATGATTCTGCCTTAATGAGATATTTCTTTCTTCCCCGTTTAAATTCATTCAAATCCTGAGGAGTTCCACTTATGCGTCTGATGAAATTACTCGGCTTTGCGTTACTGACAGCCACACTGGCTGCGGCGCAAGAGCCTAAGTCTTCAAAAAACTTCCCCCCGGACCAGGTACCCAACCTGTCCCTGGGTTTCAGCATTCACGCCATGGACGTAACCGCCGACCCCTGTAACGATTTTTACCAGTACGCGTGCGGTACATGGATGAAGGAGAGCCCAATCCCTGCTGATAAATCCACGTGGGGCCGCTTCAACGAGCTGGATGAGCGCAATCGCGCAGTGCTGCATGACATTCTGGAAAAGACCGCTGCGAATGATCCCAAGCGCACCCCAGTGGAGCAGAAGATTGGCGATTATTACGCTTCATGCCTGAACGTGAAAGCCATTGACGAAAAAGGCCTGAAGCCCATTCAGGCAGAGCTTGACCGGATTGCCGGCTTGACCGACAAATCTCAACTGGCCGCCGAAATTGCGCACCTGCACAATATCGGTGTAGATGTGCTCTTCAATTTCGGATCGGATCCTGATTTTAAGAATGCCAGCAAGGTGATCGCCGCCACCGACCAGGGCGGAATTGGGCTTCCTGACCGTGATTATTACTTTAAAGATGATCCTACCTCCCAGAAACAGCGCGAACAATACAAGCAGCATGTGCAGAACATGTTCCAACTGCTGGGCGATAAGCCGGAAGACGCCGCCAAAGAAGCGCAGACGGTCTTCGAAATTGAAACCGACCTGGCAAATGCCTCTATGAAGCGTGTGGACCGGCGCGAGCCCAGCAACATTTACCACAAGATGACCACGGCAGAGTTAGCCAAACTGAGCCCAGGCTTTAATTGGAATGAATACATCACATCCATTGACGCTCCGGACTTCAAGGAACTGAATGTGGCTGTGCCGGATTTTGTAAAAAACATGCAGGCGCTAATTGAAAAACAGCCCCTTGCGAATTGGAAAACGTATCTGCGCTGGCACCTTGTCCATTCCAACGCCCCCCTGCTGCCCAGCAAATTTGACGATGAAAATTTCGACTTCTATGGCCGCAAGCTGCGTGGGCAGGAAGAGCAGGAAGCCCGTTGGAAGCGTTGCGTACGCTTCACCGATGGCGCCCTGGGTGAAGCCCTTGGGCAAAAGTACGTGGACGAAACTTTTGGCGCGCAGGGTAAAGAGCGTACTCTGAAGATGATCCATGCGCTGGAAAATGCCCTGCAAAACGACATCAAGGGTTCACCCTGGATGACGGACACCACCAAGCAGGCAGCGCTGGTCAAGCTGGAAGCAATCGCCAATAAGATTGGCTATCCCGACAAGTACCGTGACTACAGCCTGGTCAAAATTGTCCGTGAGGACGCTCTCGGGAACCAGCAGCGCGCTGATGCCTTTGAATTCCGGCGTCAACTCAGCAAGATCGGCAAAGACGTGGACAAGACGGAGTGGGGGATGACTCCACCCACGGTCAACGCTTACTACAATCCGCTGGAAAACAACATCAACTTCCCTGCCGGAATTCTGCAGCCTCCGTTCTACGACAACAAACTGGACGATGCTGTGAACTTCGGCGGCATCGGCGCCGTCATTGGACACGAACTTACCCATGGCTTTGACGACGAGGGCCGCCAATTCGATGCTCAGGGCAACCTGCGCGACTGGTGGACCGCGGAAGACCAGAAGGCTTTCAAGGAACGCTCGCAGTGCCTGGTGGATGAATACAGCAACTTCGTCAGCTTGAAAGATGACAAGGACCCGAAGAATGACGTTCATCTCAACGGCAAGCTCACCCTGGGCGAAAACACCGCTGACAACGGCGGCTTGCGCATTGCCTATATGGCGCTCGAAGATACGCTCGCCGGCAAATCGCTGCCCAAGATTGACGGCTTCACGCCTGAGCAACGCCTCTTCCTGGGATGGGGACAGGTCTGGTGCATGAAAATGAAACCGGAGACCGCGCGGCAACGGGCACTGACCGATCCGCACTCTCCCGGCAGGTTCCGCGTGAATGGCGTCGTAATCAATATGCCTGAGTTCCAAAAAGCTTATAACTGCAAGAAGGGTGATGCCATGGTCAGCGAGAACGCCTGCCACGTTTGGTGAGGTTGTAATTGAATTACAAAAGGCACAGCCGAAGTGGCTGTGCCTTTTTGTTTTGTAGTGAGAGCATTACCGACGGCTTCAGAGAATACAAGCCTACTCTTGTCATTCTGAACACGAACCCTGAGCGTAAAGCGAAGGGGAAGTGGAGGAACCCCTATCGTACAGACAATGCATGCTGCGTTACAGCAGAAAGCTTCGAAGCTGAAAGGGATTCCTCGTCTCTTCGCTCCTCGGAATGACCAACATGAGAAATTTTCTGTGCGCAGATACGGCGTTTACGCGATTGAACTGACCGACTCTGCCTGTTCGTGAGCGTGATAGCTGGAGCGCACCAGAGGTCCGGACTCGACGTGGCGGAAGCCCATTTTGAGAGCTTCGCTTTTCAGATAAGCAAATTCATCGGGAGTGTAGTAGCGCGTCATGGGCAGATGGTCTTTGGAAGGACGCAGATACTGGCCAATGGTCAGGATATCCACCTTGCGTGCCGCCAGGTCTTGAAAGACCGCCAGCAGCTCATCCGTTTCTTCGCCCAGGCCCACCATGACGCCGGTCTTGCTTACCGTTTCCGGCGAAAACTGCTTCACGTTGGCCAGCAGTTGCAGCGTGCGTTCGTAGCGCGCACCGGAGCGTACAGCACGATACAGCCGAGGCACCGATTCGGTGTTGTGGTTCAGGATATCGGGCTTAGCGTCGAGCACGATCTGCAAGCACTCATCAATGCCCTGAAAATCGGGGATCAGGACTTCCACGCTGCATCCTGGAACCTGCTCACGGATTTGCCGGATGGTTTCGGCAAAGACGCGGGCGCTGCCAAAATTATCGTCATCGCGATTGACGCTGGTGACGACGGCAAATTTGAGTCCCAGAGTTTTTACGGCTTCGGCCACGCGGCGGGGCTCATCGTAATCAATGGGCAGCGGCTTGCCTTTAGGCACCGCACAGAAACCGCAGCGGCGCGTGCACAGATTGCCGAGCAGCATAAAGGTCGCGGTCTTGTGGTGCCAGCACTCGCCAATATTAGGGCACTGCGCCGATTCGCAAACCGTGTGGAGATCAAGCCCGCGCGCCAGCTTCTTGAGCGCATGATAGTTGTCGCCCACCGGGGCCCGAGCCTTGAGCCACTCCGGTTTGGGGCGGGGAACGCGAGGAGAGAGGTCAATCTGGACGAGTTCGACTGCGCTGGCCATGAAACTTTATTTTACATGGATTTTTCGCCGCGGGTGGACGCGGATCAACGCTGATCCCAAGGGGTCGCTATCGGCTGAAGTGTTGCATTTAGAGGGTATGCAAATATGCCAGCAGATCGTTGAGCTGCTGGTCGTCCAAAACATTTTGCAATCCCGGCATATTGCGGCGACCAAACAGAATTGCATCACGGGCGCGGTCGTCGTTGGCCGGGGCACCGCTGGGGAGATATTGCTTGCGGAAGAGCCCCTGCAATCCCGGTCCCTGGCGCCCATTGGTGGAATAGGCATCGTGGCAGACCGCGCAGCGCGCTTCAAAGATGCGCCGGCCACGCTCTTCCTGCGGGGTCAATGGACGATTGGCAGAACCCGATGGGGAGTTGCATCCGATACTCATAAGCAATACGATTCCCCAGACAAAGACCGCACCCAGGCTGCCGAGCCACAGACGGGATTTTCGTAATCGCAACAAATATTTATTATGTTGGAGTGCGGTAGATTTGGCAAAGGCAGCTCCCAAGGCAAGTGCAAATGTCGGTCACGATCAAACGCGTTTATGAACCACCGTCAGCCGCCGATGGCGCGCGCGTTCTCGTGGACCGGTTGTGGCCGCGCGGCCTCACCAAAGCCAAGGCCCGCATTCATGTGTGGCTTAAAGAACTGGCTCCTTCTCATGAATTGCGGCGCTGGTTCCACGAACGTCCTGAATATTTCCAGGTCTTTCGCAAGCGTTACCTGAAAGAGATGGCTGATCCCACTGCCTTGCAGGCTTTGGAGCAGCTTTACAAAATGGCAGGCAAGGAAAAAATTGTGACCCTGGTTTATGCCTCGCACGACGAAGCCCACAACAACGCGGTTGTGCTGCGTGACTTGCTGCACGGGATGCGCAAACCGCCTTCCAGTTCCGGCCCGGCAAGAGCGGCAGCAGCGAGAAACCGCGCAAGGATGCCAAGAAGCTAGCTCGTCCGCAGTCCTTAGTCCTTGGTGCTGGCGCTACATGGGGGAATTAAACCGCAGAGGACGCGGAGGAGCGCTGAGGCTTGGGGAATTCGCGCGCGCAACAACGCTTTTCAAAAGCCCACCCGACGCCCTGCAAAACGGCTCAAGATGTCCACACGACACCCGGCGAGACGCCGTCTCTACTTCAAACTGACCGCTACTAGAAATTTTTCAGGAAGTGACGCCATCGGTTAGAATTCCAACCTGGAGAAAATCCCCCATGAGCACACCCGTTACATCCTCTCCTAATCCTATGCCCGGCTCGACGGCTGAGGCTGCGCCTGGGCTTTCCGAAGGCGAACGGCTTATTAATGTTTTCATCGCGCCTTCTAAGACCTTCACGGATTTAAAACGCAAGGCGAGCTGGTTTGTTCCCTGGCTTTTGCTAGTGATTGCCAGTGTGGCGTTTATCGGCGTCGTAGCACAGAAGGTTGGCTTCCGGCAGATTACAGAAAATGCCATGCGCATGAACCCCAAAGCGCAGGACCGTATAGCCCAGATGCCTGCCGAGCAGCGTCAGGCTGCTATGCAACTCAGTGTAACCATCACGAGAGCGATCACCTTTGCCGTTCCTGTAATTGCGCTGGTGATTTATGTGATCGTAGCCGCCGTTCTAATGGCGACCTTCAATTTCGGTATGGGAGGAGAGGTGCCTTTCGGCACGTCCCTTGCAATCGTCATCTATGCAAGATTGCCGGAGATTATCAAGGCTCTGTTGATCATTATTTCTCTTTTCGCAGGAGCTGACCCTGAAAGCTTTAATATTCAAAACCCGATAGCGAGTAACTTGGGTTTCTTCGTGGATGCCAGCGCTCATCCCGCTTTGTACAGTCTGGCCTCTGCGTTTGACATATTTTCTATCTGGGTCATCGTGCTCACCGGCATCGGCTTTTCGTGCGTGAGCAAGGTGAAAAAATCAACCGCGATTGGTGTGGTCTTTGGCTGGTACGCTCTGATTACCCTTGTGGGAGTGGGTTGGCTCGCATTAACACGATAAACCCTGCCGGAACCAGAAACAGAATGCGGATCTTCTCCCACACAAATAGAATGCTGTGCTGATCGCCGTGGTTAAAAAACATCATAAATGATCGCTGGAAACGCCGGGGGTGGGGGAGAACTTACGTAGCTACATTTGGGGCTGCGTCTTTGTCGCGGTCTTGCTCTTCTTTTCCCTTCATCATTTCGGGGATGGTAACAAATTCATAGCCTTGATCGTGGTAGCGGCGAATGAGGCGGTCGGTGGCTTCGACGGTGTGGCTGCGGTCGGCGCCCATGTGGTTGTGATCGCCATCGTGCATCAGGATCAAATCGCCTCCGCGAATCTGCCGTACGGCGTGCTGCTCAACCCGGTCGGCAGTCGTAGGCTTCCAGTCGTAGCAGGTCACGCTCCACTTGATGGGTTTGAATCCCATGCTGTGAATGGTGCGCATGACCGCCGGACGCTTGGCTCCAAAAGGCGGACGGAACAGCCGTGCGTGCTCGCCGATGCTTTCCGTCAGCACGCGTTCGCAAATTTCCAACTCGCGCCGCAGCTTCCGCAAAGAAGTAAAAATGAGATTGGGGTGGGAGTAGGTATGGTTCCCGATAGCGTGTCCGGCTTCGGCAATCTGGCGGGCAATATCAGGACGCGAGCGCACATGACGGCCGATGAGAAAGAAAGTGGCCTTTACACCGTACTTGGAGAGCACATCCAATAGACTCTGCGTGCAGGAGTCGTTGGGGCCATCGTCATAGGTCAGGGCGAGTTGCCGCGGATCAGCACCGCGAGCGAAGCTCGCGCCGAAAAGCTGCGACTGAGGGGCAATGGCTGCATAACTATATGCCCCCGCGCCGCCCAAAAGGGCAGCACCAGTGAGCCAACCTAACATATAAGCGTTTATTGTAAACGAATCAACGACTTCCGTGGAGGGTTCACAGAAATTTTTACGTTTACTCTTTCTGCAATTGCGTCTCTTGCCAAGGCAGGTTATTCTCCATGCATCAGTCGAACCCATGGCGAAACTTTTCGAGCCTCCCCGTTACATCGCAGTGGAAGGGCCCATCCGAGTCGGTAAGAGTACGCTTGCCCGTATTTTATCAGAACGGATGAACGCACAACGAGTCATTGAACCGGAAGATAATCCTTTTCTCACCGGTTTCTATGAGGGCGAACGCGGCGCGGCCTTCCAGACACAATTCACCTTTCTCATCCAGCGCTACGAGCAGTTGCGGGCACTCGAGGCCGGCCCCGAGGCGCGCAAGACCATCGTGGCCGATTACATCTTCGAGAAAGACAAGATCTTCGCCTGCATCAATCTCAACGATCATGAGCTGGCGATTTATAACCGCTACTATCACATTTTCCGCGAGCAGGTCCCCACGCCGGATCTGGTGATTTATTTGCAAGCTTCCCCGGAAGTGTTGAAGAAACGCCTGCGCAAAAAGAATGCTCCCGGCGAAGGCGCCATCAGCGATGATTACATCGAGGAAGTCGCCAAGGCCTACGAGCATTTTTTCTTTCACTACACGGCTTCGGACTTGCTGGTCGTGAATACTTCCGACATTGACTTTGTGGACCGCAACGAAGATTTGCAGGAGCTGTTGCGGCGGCTGAGCGAACCCATCCATGGGACGCAATATTTCCTGCCGCTGGGCTCGGAGGCGGCCAGCGCGTGAAGCAGTTGCCGGTTCCCGGTCGCCAGCTGCCCGTCATCAGGAAATTGTGGGGTATCAAGTAACTAAAATGCTTGTTTTCTTTGGAGTCGTTTTGGCTCTACAATAGTCAAATACTTGAGCAGTTGTCTGGCACCGACTACTGGCAACTGCATTTTCAGACGGTATCCGTTAAGGCGGAACTGCACTGGAGGCAATATGAGTTTCACTTCTTCGCATGAGCAGCAAGAAAGCTCTTCTCGTCCTAAAGTCACAATCCAATCCATTCAAGAGAAAAAAGGCAAGCAGCGGATTACCTGCCTGACTGCCTACGACTATCCCAGCGCACGGCTGGTGGATGAGGCCGGCATTGACATGATCTTAGTCGGCGATTCGCTCAGCATGGTGGTGCTGGGGCAAGAGAACACTCTCGCCATCACCGTGGATGAGATGTTGCACCACACCCGCGCCGTGCGCCGCGCTGTACACAGTGGGCTGGTGATTGCCGATATGCCGTATGGCTCGTATCAACTGGGCGCAGAAGAAGCGCTGCACAATGCCGCACGCTTTATCAAAGAGTCAGGAGCCGAAGCGGTGAAGATTGAAGGCGGCGAGAAGCGCGTGGGATTGATCTCGCGCCTGCGCGATGCCGAAATTCCCGTGATGGGCCACATTGGCCTGACTCCGCAGTCGTTGCTGCTCATGGGCGGCTACAAAGTGCAGGGAAAGAACCTGGCTGATGTTGAGCAGCTCATGCGCGATGCTTTGGCGCTGGAGCGGGCCGGCGTTTTTTGCATCGTCCTGGAAGGAATACCGCGTGAGGTCGCAGCCATGATCACCGCTGAAGTGCGTGTGCCCACCATCGGAATCGGCGCCGGCCCGGAGTGCGACGGCCAGGTGCTGGTGCTGCATGACATCCTGAACCTGACCTTTGCTCCACAAGCCAAATTTGTGCGGCACTATGCCGATGTTGCGGCAACCATACGCCGCGCGCTCGAGAGCTACAAAGCCGACGTGGAAGCGCGAGCATTTCCCAGCGACGGGGAATCGTATCATCTTCCTGCGGAAACACGGCTGGCGCTGGAGAGCATCTGCGAGCGGAAGCGTGCATTGCGGAAGTGACCGGGGAGCTGCCGCTCCCGGGTTTTCTTCATTCCCACAATGAAAATCGTCCACTCTATCGAGGAGATGCGCGCCCTCTGCCGTGCTGCCAAAAGCAACGGACAGCGGCTCGGATTTGTGCCCACCATGGGCGCGCTGCACGCGGGACATCTTGCCCTGGTGCGTACCTCGCTGGCACAGTGCAAGACGACGGCGGTTTCCATCTTTGTGAACCCTACTCAGTTCGGCCCCAACGAGGACTTCGCCAAGTATCCACGCACCCTGGAGCGCGATCAGAAGATGCTGGAGGCGGAGGGAGTTTCGCTATTGTTCACCCCGACGGTGGAAGAGATTTATCCCAAAGGCGCCAGCACCTTTGTAACGGTAGAAGGCTTAAGCGAGAGGCTTTGCGGAGGTACGCGCCCCGGCCACTTCCGCGGAGTTGCCACCGTGGTCTCCAAACTGTTCCACATCGTTGAACCCGACGTTGCCTACTTCGGACAAAAAGATGCTGCCCAGGTCGCCATCATCCGCAAGATGGTGCGCGATCTGGCGTTTGCGCTGGAAATTGCGGTCGTGCCCATCGTCCGCGAGCCCGATGGCCTGGCCCTGAGTTCACGCAACGCCTACTTGACTCCCAGCGAACGCAAGCAGGCGTTGGTTTTGTATCGGGCACTCTGCCGTGTGCAGACATTGGCTGACAAAGGCGAGCGCAACTCCCGCAAACTGATAGAAGCGGCCCAGGATATTTTTCGGGAAGAGCCTGGAGTGCGGCTGGACTACGTGGAAATTGTGAATCAAGAAACGCTTGATCCTGTCAGCGATGTTTCTCAAGGTGCGCTGGTGGCAGTGGCGGCGTTTGTGGGGACTACGCGGCTGATTGATAACATTGTGTTGTAAGACCCTGCTATCCTTAGGGTGCTATCTTAAGTTTGACTGCAGGATAGTAAAAACCTCGCTCCTCCATGAACCGCCCAAAGAGCAAGACAAGAAAGCCTCACGAGCTGACTGCGTTGGCAGTCAAGGGCTGCCTCATTGCGAAAGACGCTGCTTACAACATCAGCGACCTGATCACAACCCGGTCAGCGATAGCCGCACTGGCGGTCAAAGACTGCGAAAAAGAGCTGGACCAGATTGAACGGCAGATTGATGAGAGGCTGCCGCAGGCCATCACGCAGGTATCAGAAGATATGGCCCGCGAACTCTTGGCATGTCTTAAGTTCATCACCGACTTGGAACGCATCGGGGATCTTCTCTACTATGTGGCGCAGCGCGTGCAGGTGTTGCAGGGTTTACATAAGAAAGACACGCAGCCCATGGCAGAGATGGCCCTGGTCCTGCAGAAGATGCTGGAAAAGGTGCATGAAGGTTTTATGGCGCGGGACCTGGGGATGGCAAGCGATGTGCTCAGCATGGATAGCAAGCTCGACCAATTGCGGCAATCTCTGTTTCAACGTCATTTGGAACAGCAGCGCAACGGCGCCGATGTCATAAGCATTCTCCTCATCGCGCAGGCATTGGAGCGCGCAGGAGACCACACCAAGAACCTTGCCGAAGAGCTCTTCAACCTGGTGCAGCGTCATAGCCTGCGCCACCAACCCAAGAGACCCCGAAGCCAGAGCTGAAAGTGAACTTTGGCAGAAGCCGTGCCCCTTCAAAATCATTTATGAGATAGCGTCTGGTTCGTTTAACCCTAACGCAATCATCGGAGAGCTCATCAGCCAATGTCAACATCATCCGGATACGGAGTTCCTGTGCCTGTTTCGCACAACGATTTCAGGCCGAGAAGATAAGTTGCCCATTTGGTGCTGCAGAAGTGCATGAATTCCACCTGTTCTTTCCAGCCACGTTGGGCAAAGAGAACGATGGTGAGACCGCCCTCCTGTTTCAAGTCAAAGGTCAGCTCGGTGCCGATCCATTCCTTGGCGCCATTGACACACTGCCATTTGACGCGTTGGCCGGGCGCGAGTTCCACGACCTTCATGTCATTAAATCCTTTGTCGCCGAAGCGAAACTGATTGACAGCCCCCACCGCAGGAGAGGCCTTGGTATTTCTGGTCCACCAGCCAGCCAGGCCTTCCTGCTCTGTGAGCGCCTCATAGACTTTGTCAGGTGACGCCTTAATTCCAACCCGGTGCAAGATATCGGGCATTTTCGATAACTCCTTTCCTTGTCACATAGGGTTTCCCATAATGGAAACTTCTGGCAACAGTCTCCTGTTAGGACTTGCTCCTTCCGCCTGGCGGAATTGCTAGTACTTTCCCGGTCTCGAGCAGGGTCTTCAGGTTCGAGAGAACGCCAGGCCAGCCTCGTGTAATACCAATGAGCATCTCAGAGCCCGGCTCTAACTCATCGTGAGTCACGGTAAGGCGAACGCAGTCAGCAAGCGGCTCAAGCTCGAAGGTAACCCGGGAGTGCTTCGCCTCATTGGCGGCATCGGCGGGGTACGCCCACGTAAGGACTAAGCGACGTGGCGGCTTGCTCTCGACTACCTTGCCCACGATATCAACGCGAGCCGGGTCGTCGTAGTCCTGATGTTTCCACGCCGAACCCACCTTCCAGTCAGAGGCGTTCCGATGATTCCACCAATATTTCTTGGTGACCTCAGCGTCAATTAATGCGTGCCAAAGTTTTTCTGGTGTGGTGGCAATGTAAGTCACGTATACAAATTGCGGTTTATTGCTCATGATCTGCTTCCAATCCTTTCTTGAGGTCGTGCAGCGCACGCAGGCGCTGACGTTCGTATTTTCCAATCCAACGCTCATAGATCTCGTGAATCGGCATGGGATTGAGGTAGTGCAGCTTCTCGCGCCCACGCCAAACGGTGGCGACGAGATTCGCCTTTTCCAGCAGCGCCAGGTGCTTGGTGACCGCTTGGCGGGTCATGTCGAGGTGTTCACACAGCTCCCCCAAGATTTGCCCATTTTTTTCGCGAAGCTGGTCAAGTAACTGTCTGCGGCTGGGGTCAGCGAGCGCTTTGAACACCGCATCCACGGAAGGAATAATATGCAACCAAATGGTTGCATGTCAAGAGGCAGGATTATTTTTTTTCAGCGCAGAAACAAACAGGTTCCCCGCAATGTAGTAGCGCAAAGGAAGACCGGCAGATTTGGTGATGCCAATGCGCGGCGTGATGACTGTTTCTTTCACTTTGTATCCGTCATCGGCGATCCAGAGACCGGAATCGGGCGAGGTCATATCGAGATCGTTGTCGCGCTCGCGGGTGATCTCCAGCGCCTGACATAGACGCGCCGGGCCGCTGCAGAGCAGGTGAGCATCATATGCTGTTCCGGCAGCGGTCATGCCGCGAGTTCTTGCCATGGCAGCCAGGCCGGTGAGTGGCTCCAGTGCGCGGACGAGTAGGCATCCCGCTTGCCCTTCCGGCATGCAGGAAATATTCAGGCAATAATGAAGCCCATAATTCAAATAAACGTAAGCACGTCCGGGCGGACCGAAGATTACAGAAGTTCGCCGGGTAAGACCCGCGGCGGCGTGAGCAGCGCGATCACCCGTTCCCAAATAGGCTTCCAACTCAACAATACGTCCGGCACGCAGTGAGCGCCCTCTTTTCCGCAGGAGCACCTTGCCCAGCAATTGCGGTGCAATTTCTCTAGGGTCGGGTATGTAAAATTGGGCTGGAAGCGCACGCAGCCCCGCTAAGTCCAACATTTTATTGGGATAATTTGGTACATTGCGTGCTGTGTTAGTACTAGGGTTCAACATCTCAAAATTTAAAGTGATAACGCTATCGTTCCGGGTTCTAATAGCAGTTTAACGGAAACGTTTCGATACCGAGAGGAGCATTGTATGAAAGCAACTCGCATTTTACAGGTCTTAATAGTATTGCTGGCGCTCGCCGCCGTAGCCATGGCTGGCACGATTCCCGCAGGGACGTTTGTTACCGTGCGCACTTACAGCACGCTGAAATCGGGGACAAACCACAGCGGCCAGGGCTGGTCAGGCACGCTGGTCAATGACCTGGTCGTAAACGGTAACCAGACCGTGGCCCATGCTGGGGACCCGGTCAAGGGCATTATTTCCTACGCCAAAGACAGCGGACGGCTGCACAACCCAGGTATTTTGAGCCTGCGTCTGACTTCGGTTAACGGCATCTCTGTGAGCAGCAGCACGCGTTCGTTCAAAGGTAAAGGCCACACCACCAGCAACGCCACCAAGATTGGCGGAGGCGCGGGCGCAGGCGCTCTGATTGGCGCTCTGGCGGGCGGCGGTAAGGGCGCTCTTATCGGAGCCGGCGCGGGCGCAGCGGCCGGCACAGGACTCGCCCTGGCCACTGGCAAACAGCAGGTCACAGTGCCGGCGGAAAGTGTGCTCAGCTTCAAAATTATCAGCAGCCACTAGGTCAAGCCTTTAGAAGCAACACAAGTTAGAAACAGAAGTTAGAAGTTAAGACGAGCGGTAACATTAGATTTGTTACCGCTCTTTGTTTTTAAATATTGTTTGCCGCTTTTTTGTTTTACTCTGACCGCTGCATTACATCTTAAAATTGCAAATACTTCATGCGTGCCGTTATCCAACGTGTTAGCCGCGCCAGTGTCAGCGTAGATGGCAAGATTGTGGGCCAGATTGGCCAGGGATTGCTGGTGCTGCTGGGTGTCTCCCGCAGCGACACCGAATCCGGCGCTGATTATTTAGCCGAAAAGATTGCCGGGTTGCGTATTTTTGAGGACTCAGCCGGCAAGATGAACCTTTCACTTGCCGAGATAAAAGGATCGATGCTGCTGGTCTCGCAATTTACTCTCTATGGCGATGTGCGGCGAGGCAAGCGGCCATCTTTCGACGCAGCCGCGCCTCCGGAGCAGGCGCGTAAGCTTTACGAATACATGATCGAGCGCCTGCGCGCTTTGGGCATTTCCTGCCAAACTGGCGTCTTCCAGGCGATGATGCAGGTTGAACTGGTGAACGATGGTCCGGTGACTATTCTGTTGGACTCGGAGAAGGGATTTTAACCCGAGACAAGCGACAATTAACGATCAGGGAACGATCTGGGTCTGTGGATAATGCAACTCTCATCCTTTAGTAAGAAGTCACTTCCCCGCACCTTGCTTGTTCACCCACACGGAGATGATCTGAATGACCTCAGACGGAATGTTCCCCTGGCGGCCATATTCTGCGCCCGTGGAATCTCCTTCGACCGGCAGGAACAGGTGGTTGAGGTTCGGAAACCAGTGGACTTCACTCAACTCCGGGGGCTTGCTCCCGAGTGCCTGCACAGCCAGGTCGTAATCGGTCTTGCGCACCTGGATATCTTTTCCTCCCTGCAGAAGGAGTACCGGAGCCTGCAGCTTCTTCAGGTCGGCAAGCGGGTCGCGGCTGAACAAGTCGCGCCAATAGTGCACAGGTGCGTAGAAAACAATCTCCCCGTCGCCGGCCTCGCCGGAACGCACCCGCTCAAATTGTTTTTTTAACTTGTCCGTTTCGGTGGCGATCTCCTGCTCTGACTGTCCCGCCTGCTTGAGTTGAAAGGTAATCTGCTCCTCGATGATCTGGTCCAGAGGACGCTCCGCAGCAGCCATCATGATGGCGCCGGTGGCCTGTGCCCGCTGGGCGATCGCCGGCGCAAACATCGCCCCCTGGCTGTGGCCAAGCACGAACACCCGCTTTGCGTCGGCCTCGGGCAGCGTGCGTGCAAACTCGAGTGCGGCAACCGCGTCGGCGAGGGTCTCGTCTTCGATGGTCATCGTCTTGAGGTCAAGCTGGCTCTTGAAGGCAAAGGTCCGCTTGTCGTAGCGCAGTGTGGCGATGCCGGCCGCCGCCAGCCCTTGTGCCAAATCACGAAAGGGTTTGTTTGGTCCAATAGTTTCGTCGCGGTCTTGCGGTCCAGAGCCGTGCACCAGGATGACGATCGGCAACTTCTTCCCCGTAGCGTTTGCCGGCAGGCAAAGCGTTGCCGGGAACTTCAGCGAGCCGCTGGGAAACTCCAGCGTACGCTCGACGAATGCAGCGTCTTTTTTGGGCTCAGCCTTGGGTGCGAGAGCGAACCCCTCACGCACCAGTTCAACATTCTGCAATGGGACACTGACTCGCATGAGCCGGTTCGTCCCTGCTTCGGCCCACAACTCCTCCAGCACACCGGGAAGCTCGATCGTGTACTTCTTTACAACGATGGGCTTGCCCGTAAGCGTGCCCTGTTCTTCGCCTTCCATCGCAACCTTGCCGGAAGCTGTTTTAAGCACCTGCGGCACCAGGAACGTCCAGGGAGAGTTGCCAGGCGGTTTGCCGCCTATGCTGTTCAGCACCATCTGGAAGTGCGCGGTGATCAGGTTGTCGAGAACAATCACGTTCGGGTCAAATGGCACGGTGCCGGTTCTCTCCTGTCCGCCAGCGCTGGCCTTCATCTGGATCGTCTGCCCATCGCGCCAGGCCTCAACCGACTGCACTCCAGTTGCCCTGCTGACGTCCAGGCGATAGCGCAGCAGGCTCAAATCGGGCGCCAGTGTCTGCTCCTCGGTGAAGTCCATCGGCTGTCCACCCGCCTCGAGCTGTGACTTGCCCGTCAGGCGAACGCCTTCAGCGCTCTTGGTGATTGTGTATTCCTCTGTGCCGGTCAATCTGGATCCCACATGGATAAGGAATTTGTTTGTCTCGTTTGTTTCCTGGGCAGAAAGAGCCAGAAGAAATATGAAAAGAAATGAGAACAATAGGACGGTGGAGAAAACGACTGTCTTGCGCATAGGGCGTCCGAAAAGTATAACAAGCCTGCGGCAAAGCCCGGACTGCCTACTGCTTGAACTGCGGTTCTTCCCTGAACTTGCGCGCCAAGTCAGTGAGGTAGGTTTCGATTGTGCCTGCCTGGTTCATAAAACGCGAGACCAGCCGGAATACAGGGTTGTAGACCTCGCCGCGCTCGGTAATTGTTATCGTGCAACCGCCTTCGGCGGGCGTGATTTCGTAAGTCCAGGCGCCGCCAAAGGGAAGCGTAGGGTCGGCGATACGTGCGACCAGCCGCTTTGGCGGCTGCAATTCCACCATTTCCAGCGGCAGCGATTGACCATCTTTGTAAGTCTCGCGCCAGACGGCATGTCCGTTCTGATCAGCCAGCCGCTCCACCTTGACCACGTTGGGACGCCACGCCGGCATGGCTTGAGAGTCCGTGATTGCCGCCCACACAGCTTCCGGCGATTGCTTCAAACGAAGTGTGCGCGCCACGGTGTGCCCTTTGGGAAGCAGTGACCCGATCACCCAAACGGCCAGGACCAGCGCAACCAGCGAGATTACTACGATGAGAACCCATTTCATGAGCCACTTCCTTCAGGCTTGATTTGTTTCGAATGGATTTGCTGCACAGCCGCAGACGCCAGCAGTTCCAATCCCCGCAGCCCCGCTTCGCGGTCCTCGGCAGGCAAACGCGCCAGCAGGTCATGCACGCGTTCGGGATCCAGCACCTTTTCCATGGTCTTGATGCGCAGCCCGGCGGGTGTAAGCCGCAGGCAGACGCGCCTGGCGTCCCCCGGATCCTTTTCGCGCACGACGTGGCCGCTGCGAACCAGGCGGTCCACGGTCAGTGACATGGTTGAAGCCGTTACCCCCATGTGTTTGGCCAGCGTCATCAGGCTAGTTGGCTCCTTATCGTCGAGGTGATCGAGGATGCTCGCCTGATGCGCGCTCAGTTCTTTGCGAGTTTCAGGGTCGCGTACGTGGCGCACGTGACAGGCGAAAAAAATCTTCGGATAGGACTCGAGAAGCCGCCGAACTGCCTGATCTTTCACTGGAGGGAGATCATAACCAAATTACTTTGATTGGTCAAATCAAATTATTATCAATTAACCCCACATTTTTAGCCACCGGCGTTCTTGCCGCTCTCTGTGGAAATCTTTGAGGATTGCCGGCGAAAAATCTGATTCCCCTTTTCTTCGACCGGGGGTTTCCCCTATGAGAAAAAAGTAAACACTACTGCCGATTCAGTGACAATCCTGTGAAAAAATGGTTAAAATACTGTAGATTCTGGTATTTTTGAGATAACCAGAAAGTAATCTGCAAATTTTATTTTGTCTCTTCCGTGAGACCTCCCTCTGGCCGTAGGAGTTTTTTGGCAGTGTCCGCAGTATTGCCGTTGAAAGAAAGCTCGCGTGAGCTGATCGTGGAAGTAGCTCGTGCTCTAGATCCCTATTTTCCCGATATCACAGCAGCGTGGCGTGAAAAAATTACCGAAGAATTTCACTTTGAAGCGCGCGCCGTTGCCGCGCTGGAGCGCATTAAGATCGCAACCGCGTGTTCTTACCTCTGTCATGGAGATCTGCAGGGCTTCATTGAAAACCTGGTTTACACCGGCACGCGACTGGCCAAGCTCAAAGTGGATACACGCCTGGTAGCTTTCTCGCTCGATATTTATCAATCAAGATGCGAGCCCTATTTGGGAAGTTTGTTTGGCGAGCGCCGCGCCGAAGCCATTGCCGCGCTGGAGACGTTGAACTCGGCGACCTTCGTCACCGTATGCGGCGCATACTTTGACACCAAAACCAACGAATCCAGCGCGCTGCTTTCCATTCTCGATGCCGAGCTGGCAGCTCCAACCGTCACGGTTTTGCTGGAGCGCGTTTTGCGCATTTCCACCACGATATTTAAAGCACGCATGGGGGTGGTTCTGCTGCGCGAAATTGATTCTGACCTGTTGCGTGTGAAGGCTTCTGCCGGACTCGATGAAGAAGGCGAATTCCAGGAGGACTTCGCGGTCCAGACCGGCCAGGGATTTTCAGGCGCTATCGCCCAGAGCGGCGAGCCTGCACTTTCACTCGACGCCGGTCATGATGATCCCAGTTTGAATCCTGCCTGGCGCCGCAAAGCGAAAACTTTATGGGGCATGCCGCTCAAGAAAACCGATAGCACTGTGATCGGAGTCCTGCTGCTCGGCTTTGATCGTCCTTATGAATGGCTGCCTACGGAGCGCGAACTGATGCGCGCCATCGCCGACCGCTCCGCTCTGGCCATTGACCGCGCCCACATTGCCGAGACTCTGCGTGAACGCGAGGCCCGCATCGCTGAACTCAGTGGACACCTGCTGCGCGCGCAGGAAGAAGAACGCCAGCGCATCAGCCGCGAGTTGCACGACGAAACCGGGCAGGCGCTGATGGTGATCCGGCTCTACCTGGGCATGCTGGAGCAGACCGTGCCGCAGCGCACACCGCGCGCAAGAATCCGCGAGACCGTAGCCGTCGTGGACCGCACCATTGAGGGCATCCGCCGTATTATCGGCAGGCTCTCACCCCTCGTTCTGCAAGAGCTGGGGTTGGTGGCTGCGATTCGTAAAGAGGCGAAAGACCTCCTCAAAAATGCCGGGGTGCGAGTGCGGGTCAATGTGGCCGAGAATGTGGGCCGTCTGGATGCGGAGACCGAAATCGCCCTATACCGCATCGTGCAGGAGGCCCTGCATAATGTGGCCAAGCACGCCCAGGCGCACTCGGTGAATATCCAGTTGTCGCGCGAAGAGGAGACGGTGAAGCTCACGGTCGAAGACGACGGCGTGGGTATGCCGGCAAAATCCAATAATTCGCGAGGCCACTCTTTTGGCCTGGCTGGAATCAAAGAAAGAGTGAAGTCCATGAAGGGAGTGGTGCGCGTGCAATCAGCCAAGGGCAAAGGGACGCGGCTCGAGGTCAGCGTGCCATCGTTCGCGGCGACGGCGGTTGAAGCCACAGCCACCGTAGCAGTAACTCCCCTGGGTTCGCGCGTCCATTAGTTTGCAGTTAAGGTAGATTTTGAAAAATGCCAAAGATCAGATGCTTGCTTGTTGATGACCATACGCTGTTTCGCCACGGCGTGCGCCGCCTGCTGGAGAGCGAATCGGATTTTGAAGTTGTGGGCGAGTCGCCCAACGCCGGTGATGCTGTGGAGAAGGCCCGCGAACTGCGGCCCGACATCGTGCTGATGGATATCGGCATGACCGGGCTCTCTTCCTTTGAAGCCACGCGGCACATCAAGAAGAACCGGCCCGAAACCAAAGTTCTGTTCCTTACCATGTACGAAGATGAAGACTACCTGGTGCAATGCCTCGAAGTAGGGGCCTCGGGCTACGCCCTCAAAGACACACCTGCGCCGCAACTGGTGAGCGCCGTGCGTGACGTATACAAAGGCGGCAAGTATTTAAGTTCGCAGGTGCTGGGCAAGCTGGTGGAAGATTTTCGCTCCCGCGTGCGCGACCAGAAGATGCGTCCGCGCATGTCCACGTTGACCGCCCGCGAACGCGAAATTCTGAAGCTGCTGGCCGAAGGCAATTCGGTCAAGGAAATTGCCGTGCTGCTGGGGTTGAGCGTGAAGACCGTAGAAGCCCACAAGTTTAACCTCATGCGCAAGCTCGATATTCACAATAAAGCCCAGCTTGTGACCTACGCGATCCAGAAAAAAATTATCAAGATCCCCGTTAATCAGTAGCCCTAGGCTTTGAACGCAAGCTCGGCCAGCGTTTTCAAATCGGGAACCTGCAAATCAGGCATGGCACTGGCAGTCTTGGTTGCGCCCGGGCCTCGCTTGCCCACACGGCGGTTGACCCAGACGTTGGCCCATCCCAACTCCTGGGTGGGAATAATATCGTGGTACAAGCTCTGGGCCACATGCAGTATCTTTTCTTTAGGCAGACCGATTCTCTGCACCGCAGTTTCAAAATTTTTGTGGGAAGGTTTATAGCTCTTCACTTGTTGCGCGGTAATGACCCAGTCAAAAGGGACTTGTAACTTCGCGGCCGTTTGAGCAAAAAGATCATCGTCAGTATTCGAGATAACCGCTAGCTTGTATTTCTGCTTCAACCGGGCGAGCGCGGCGACTGTGTCCGCGAAGGGCGGCCAATTGGGCAGCGACTCCGGAAGGCTGTTGATCTGCTCCAGCGATGGACGAAAGTTCAGCCGGTCTCCTAAAGCTACAACCACTCCCTGCAAAACTTCGCGATACCGCCTGTAGCTGCGCCTTTCCTCGGCTACTTCAAATTCGCCGTAGAGCTCGAGCAGCTCTCCATCGCTGAGAGAGATATCATGCGCCTCCAGGACTGGCTGAAGAGCGGCCAGAATGCCGCTCTCCCAATCAATCATGGTTCCGTAGCAGTCAAAGGTCAGGCACTCAAAAGAATTCAGGTTCATAGCGGTTCTGCAACGCGTCTCATACTACAACAAAAAAGCCCGGGAACCGTCCCGGGCTTCTTGCAGCAGAAATTTTGCAAACTACATTTTCACATCTTCACTACATTTTCACATCAAGGGCTTTTAGCAAACGGAAGGTCACGGCTTGCTCGGCCCCCAGCACGATATCTTTGTTGCCGGTAAAAGCTGCGCCTGCTGTGCCCGCGGCAGCTCCGGCGCCGGCCCCAATGAGCGCGCCTTTGCCCCCGCCCGCCAGACCGCCAATCAGCGCGCCCAGCCCGGCGCCGCCGCCAATCACAACGGCCGTGCGTTTTCCCTTGCCCTTCATATAACGCGTGTCTGCGCTGGTCTCAACGTCGTAGTTGGTGTTGCGAATGGTGACCGAGTTCAGCACAATTTTGAGGAGGGCAGCGCCCTTAAAGCGTCCGCGCGCCTTGGCATCGACGACGGTACCGGTCGCGGTCGAGCCCTCGGGAATCACGACTTTGTCGCCTACCGAAACCGGCTGGGCCACAGTAGCGGTGAAAGTATCGCCGGCATGATTGGCTTTGCTGCTGATTGCCGAGTCAAGCCGTACGACAATCGAAGTGCCTTCGGGAACAGTCACGGTCGTGGAGCGGCTGAATAAGCCGCCGCTGCTACTGGAACTCTTGCTGCTGGTATCGGTGTTGCTGGTGGAATCTTCTGAGGGGGGCTTACCACAACCCACAATGATGGCCAGCACCGCCATCAGCAGCAGAAGAGCCGCATATCGCAGACGCATAGAAAATCCTCCTGTATGAAGGCGTTGTATCAAAATTAAAGCTTTGAGGCAATGCCCGAGAAGCAGATGTCAGTTGCCGGTTACCAGTTGCCAGTACAAAATGGATTTTATCGCAGATTTCACCTTCTTCGATTGCAATGAAACTGCCCACTAAACTTTTTCGGTAGCGGCTGCGGCGACCGGCTTGGGTGCTGTCTTTTGCAGGATTTTCTGTGAGTTGAGCAGCGGCCGCTGCAGGGAGCCGTTGTATCCCGTCCATTCGCTCTCCGGTTCGCGCTCAAAGTGCGCGCGCATGGATTCCATTTTGGAATCCAGATCATCCAGGTAATGCAGCATGAGCGCCTCGGGAAACATGGGCAGCTTGGGTGAACCGAACTCGTATTGCCCATGATGGCTGATGATCAGGTGCTCGAGCAAAGTCTTGAGTTCTTCGGGAAATGGCGATGACATCTGCTGGCCCACGATGGCGATTTTTGCGTGCAGCATCTCAAGCTCGATAATCATGTGCCCCAGCAACTGCCCGCGCGTGGTGTAGGCGAAAGAGCGGCCGTAGGAAATCTCGTGAATCTTGCCGATGTCGTGCAGAAACGCCCCCGTCAACAGCAGGTCGCGGTCAACGTTTGGATAGTTGCGAACCGCCAAGTCGCATACCGTAAACAGTGAGACCACGTGGTCGAGCAGCCCGCCGATAAAAGCATGATGCAGCGTTTTTGCCGCGGGTGCGTTTTTGTAAGCGGTTGCAATTTCCGCATCACCCATGAAAGCTTCGAGCAGCGCCTTCAAGAGCGGATTGCTCATGCTGGCGACAAATGCGCCCAGCGTGCGCCATAACTCTTCGACATCCTTGGTGGTTTTAGGGAGGTAATCGGTGAAGTCAATCTCCGACTCTTCCATGCGACGCAGCTTGTGAATGGTGAGCTGCCAGCGGTTGTTGTATTTGTTGAGTAGGCCTTTGACTTTAACGACATTGTCCTGATCGAAGGCATTGATCATGTCGGCGACGTTGTCCCAGGCCTTGGCTTCAAGCGATCCGCTGCGGTCAGCCAGCGAGAGCGCAAGGTAAGGCTCTCCGTTTTTCTTGGCCTTGACCTGTTTGGCAGTGACGATGAACGAAGACGTAATGTTCTGGTTCTCGTGGGCAGCGCAATCGCGAATGTAAAAATCTTTCATACGAAAACACACAAAAGGGTGATTGGAAGGAACTGTGGATGAGGGTATCACGAAAAGCAGCTCCCGGTTCCGGGTTACCCGTAACCGGAAGAGCTGCTTAGCGTTCAGTTCTTAGAAGATCCCCATTTTTTTCTTCTTCTTCGGCGCCTTTGCCGTCTCGGCAACAGGGGCGGTATAGATGGGCTTGGTTTGGTTAGGGCTGGCGCCCGAATCCACATAGCCTTGCTTGATATCAATGTAAGCCTCTTCACGCAGCTTGGTCAGATAGGCGCGCAAAGCGGGCTGGATTTTTTGCAGGTAAAGTGTCTCCTGAATATCCGGCGCCGCATCCTTGAGAGGCACCACGCCAGCCTGGGTATGCTCGGTGACTTTCAGGATGATGAAGCCCTGCTTGGTACGGATGACGTCAGTCATATCTCCGGCATTCATGGCGAAGGTCTTGTTCTCGAGCTCCGGCGCCAGCATGCCGCGCTTGAAGTAGCCCAGGTCACCGCCCTGGGCGGCAGTGGGACCGTTAGAAGATTTCTGTGCCACCTCATCAAACTTTGCTCCACCCTTGATTTGGGCCAGCAGGTCGTTGGCTTTTTGTTCGGCAGCGGTCAACTGGTCGGGGGTAGGAGGAATTTCCTCCTGCTTCTTTGTATCGTCGGCGCTCACATGGGGTGTGGGGGCAACCAGGATCTCGCTCAGGCGGACCTGCTCGGGTTGATCAAAGTCTTTCTGATGGTCGGTGTAGAACTGCTTGATTTCGGTCTCGGTGATCTGGACCCTGGAACCGACCTCGTGGCCAATCACCTGTTGGGTAACGATCTGGTTGCGCATGTTCTGCTTGAAATCTTCCCAATCCACGCCTTGCTGCTCAGCGGCCTTCTGCAGGTCTTCAATCGTTTCCAGGTGCATCTGCTTGCGCATTTCATCCAGGCGCTTGATCACATCGGTATCGGCGGTAATCCCCAGGTCTTTCCCTTTTTGCACCAGAAGGGCCTGATCAATCAGGTCGCGCAAGACGTCTTTCTCCTTCGCGGCCAGCATCTGCTCGGCCTGCGCCCCATACTTGTCTTTGAATTCATTCTGGACCTGGGTATGGCTGCGCTGGAATTCAGAGCGGGTGATGATTTCGTCGTTAACGCGGGCAACAACCTCCTGAATCACCGTATCGGCAATCAGCGGCACGGCGGCCAGTAAGGTGACAATAGAAGCAAATGCGAGAAAACGTAGTTTCATGAAAGACCCAATCATTTAGCCTGAATTTAGGCAGATATGGTTTTGGATATTGTACCGCTAAAGAGCAGTTTCCAGTTCTCAGTTGCCAGTTCGAGTGGATGGATAGATAAATCCTCTCAAAGGCGGGCCGAAAAGACACCCCATAAAAACGCGCCCCTTGCTCGCCGAACAAGTAGTACCCTCCCCCCATTACTCGGAGTAGTTCATACCATGATAAGTCTATACGATTCAATTACATACGGACGAGGCGGAGTAGTGTGTCTGATATGTACTTTGCCTTAACTCCCGGTATCCCCGATCCCTCTCAGCGCCTTTTCCAGGCACAAGAACTGGTGAAACCGAGAACTGGCACTGGGGACTGTTGTTGCGAATCTTCAAAGACCCAGAGGCCAAAGCCCCGGGCATTCTTGAATGCCAGGACTAATGATGCCCTAGAAGCCTCGGGAGTTGAAGGGTTTGATACCACCCTGGTGCCAGGGTCAGAGTGTGATCGGGTCATTGAGTCATTAAATACATTGGGTGATTCAGGTTCTTGAAGAAGAACGGTATGAAATAATCAAGGCTGAAACCGTCGACGGCATAGAAACACTCACTAGTTCATTTTTCGGGAAGTGGCGGGATTGATGGAATACCTGTGATTTGAATCGAAAAAAGACGTAGAGACGTAGCAAGCTACGTCTCTACGTGTGAACATCGTTTCCGGCTAATCGTTATCAGGCGGCTCAGGCGGTCTCTTATCATTCAGGAAGAAACTGGGCCCCAAGGGCGCCGCGATCTTATTAAAAGGCCGCGGCGTCTGGCTGAAGTTAAAAAAGCCCGAAAGATCGCCGTTGGCGCGTGAGTCGGCAAAACCCAGCGCGCCTTCGCGGATGTTGAAGACCCCCTGGATAAATTTCAGAATGCTGCCGAAGTCGTGCGGGTTAACGTTATTGATGTACCCTTTCGGTGTATAGGTTGAGACCACGATCAACGGCACGCGGAAACCGTACTGGTAATCGCCCGGATTGCCCGCCAGGATCTGAGGTTTTTGATGGTCATACCATCCGCCCCAGTCGTCCCAGGAAATCACAATGGCTGTATCGGACCAATAACCTTTTCCCTGTTCGCATGTGGTATCAGTCCCAATGGCATTGACGATAGAAGCCACCCACGAAGGGCCTCCGACCGTGTTGGGGCTTCCGGGATGATCGGAATTCTGTCCGATGGGGATGACCCAGCTCACCTGGGGAAGCTTGCAGCCGGTGATGTCGCTTAGAACATGGGCTGGTGTGAGGTCTACGTTCTTGATCCAATCTGGACCCGTACAAGTTCCTCCCGTAGGCATATTGGGTTGGCAGATGTGATTGATTGCATCGGGGGCCGTCCAAATGGAGCCTGCTCCGGGGGCGTAGTATTTCCAGGAGACTCCGGCTGTATCCAGCAGGTCTGCCATGGTCTGGTGCTCGAAACATGGATAGATTTTCTGGTTCTCGCCGCTGGGCGTGATCAGTTCGACGGTTGTGCCGGCGAGTGCTATGCATCCTGCCGGCCCTTTTGTTCCGCTCATGTTCTCTGAAGCATAGATACCGGCGGGGTCATCGGAGGCCTTCGGAGCAGAGGTCCCGCCGAAGAGAAATTGATGGGCGGGGAAGCTGGGTCCCTGGTTGGTTTGGAACATATAGTTCGCCCAACCGTATTGGGTGGCCAACTCCAGGTAAGGATTCAAAATGCCGGTCGAGTTATCAACAAACTTAAACTGCGGCTTGGCGGGGCAGGTGCCGGAGCAGGGAATATCGCCGGCGCCATCCATCTTGCCACCGTCGTACATTTTAATGAAGGCAGTGTGGGCGTGGCTGAGATCATAAGTATTTCCCAGCGCAACCGGCCCCGGCTGCGTCACACCGGTAGTTGAATGCTTGTCGAGCCAGTTGCTCGTCTCGATGTTGTATTGGGTTGCGCTTGGGGTTGTGTTGCATGAGCTGGCTGTACCAAAAGGTGGGCTGCACAAACCCTGAAAAAGATTGTCGGGCGTGCGATTCTCCTGGAATATCACGACCACGTGCTTAATCGGATTGGGGAACTGAATACTCTGGGCCTGCGCAAGCATGGTTCCAAGCCAGGTGAGTACGAGTAAGAGAAATAAACCCTGGGGGGTGCGTTTCATTTTTTCCTCCGTGGAATGTTTGTTAAACAGAGATGAAAAAGAAGCCTCTCGAAATGCGGTAGAGGTTACCGAACCTTGCTTCAGCAACTCTCCTTCGAGGAACCTAACATCTAGCTAGTGGTGTTTAACCCGGAGTTTCAGGATTTGACTCGGTGAGGGTGGGATTTTCACAATTGGCATGGACCGAAATGAAACTGCTTGGGAGTCTTACACATCCTCCGGGATCCTTCGCCTCGGCCCAGGATGACAGACTAGAAACCGATCCGCGCAAATCCGCGTTCATCCGCGGCGAAAAATCTCGGGCTACTGCTGCTTTTTCTTGCCGCCGAAGAGCCCCTGGAACAATCCTCCTACGCCTTTGGCGGGATTGGTAATCATATTCCCCAGGCTCTTTCCCATATCGGGAAGGAAAACCGGCTGCGAGGTTGTCCCCTGGACCAGGAAGGGGATTTGTCCTTTCGTGCGGAACAGGCCGCCCATGAAGCCGGACCCGTCATTGGTTTTGGCCAGCATGTGGAAGTCCAGGGCATTGTTAGGACTAATGACGCCATTGCCGGTGATGGTCCCAAACTGCGGCAGAATGAGCTGCACGTTATCAGCCTGAATTCCGTCTGGGGCTACGCGCAGATTGGAGCTGAAGGTTTGAATGATTGTGTCACGGCCACCGCTGGCTCCGTTCAGTGTGCTCGCGATGCCTGACGCCATGCTGAATCCCGCCAGGCGTGCATTGGCGATATTGAGCGGCCCGGTGGTCACCAGATGGTCCAGCGGCCCATCCATGGATAGATTTGCGCTGATCGTGCCTCCCTGCAACGACGATCCTGCCGGCAGGTTGACGCCGAAAGCGGGCAGCATGCCCTGGACCTGCGGCAGAGGCATGTTACTGCCGTTCAGCTTCATGTGCACAATCGTGCTGTCGCCCTGGGTCTGGTAGTTGCCGGCGAGTTTCATTGCGGTATTGCCCGTATGGATATCGCCGCGGGTCAGCGTACCGAATTGCCGCTTCAGGTCGTACTGGCTGGTGTAATCGAATGTGACCGGCTGGCGCGCCGGGCCGCCACTGCGCACCAAACGCAGTTTCTCTCCCCTGGCCTTGCCTTCGGTCTTGACCGTCTTCCCATCGGAGTGCACCGTACCCTGATAATCCAGAGTTCCGGCCAATCCCGAAGAGCTGCCCACGAAACCGGTTGAGGCCAGATCCATGTGGGTTACCAGTAGATTGAGCTCGAGCGGGGTCTCGGCCATGTCAATGCGGCTTAGTGGACCGGCGGTGCCATCCATCTGCAGCTTGCCGCCGCCCGGCGTGTTGGCGCTAAAGCTGAATGGAATGGTGTTGTCGTAGCCGATGTTGGAAGCCTTTAATTCCACGCTGTCGTAAACGTGCTGCCGCGACGGATTAGCGACACTGGAGACAACAACCCGCCCGTCAGAGATGCGCAGTGTAGCAATGGAAAGACTTCCTGCCGCGGCCTCTGGAGTAGGGGATTCAAACGGTGGTGCGTCTTTGCGAGCGTGCCCCCGCTGGTTACGCGACTCTGCCTTTGGCGGGCTTGCGCCCAGGCTGGAGAAATTCCATTTGCCTCCGCTGCCGCGCACCAGATGCAGTTCGGGTTCACGCAAGGTAACCGAGTTGGCGTGCAGGGAGTGCGAGAAGATCAGCGGCAAGAGTTCAACTCCTACATCCAGCGATTTGGCTTTAAGAAACGGCTGCAGGCTGTAGTTGGGGTCATCAGCAATGCTGATGTCTTTGGCGCTGATGCCGCCGGCGATCAGGGAAAGCTCCAAGTCGCCGATGACCACCCGGCGTCCTAAACTTGACTGCAAGTGTTCTTCGATGGTGGGGCGAAACTGGTTGACGTTGAATAAATAAGGAAAGATTAAGATCGGAATTACGATACCGAGAAGAACTGCCCCGGTAATCACCAGGCCCTTGTGCTTTTTCATGGCCAACACCGAATTGCGCTCGCTGCCGCAAAAGCGCTTACTTTAGAACTGGATTTGAGCCCATGCTATCACTCGAGGCAAGCGCGAGCAACGTTACCACCGTACCTGTCAATTGCTGCTACCGTTGGTTGCCGCCAGCGCTGACTCAGCCGAGCGCATGATGGAGAGGGCCGTAATGTCATTTTGCCCAGGAGTGTTTTTGGTGAACTCCTGCACGGTGTTGAGAACGCCGTTGCACAATTCGTTGGCGTTATTAAATTGCGCGGCTGCAAGACTCTGGCGGAGGCGCTCTACTCCGAACTCTTTTTGGCCGTTACGGCTCTCCACCAGCCCTTTGCTTACCACCAGCAGGGCGGCAGAAGGCTCCAGCACTGACATTTGCGCATCATGGGTGGAGTGCGAAAACAGGCCTAGCGGCAATCCGCTGGCCCCGAGCGGCGTGATGCCCTCGCGGTCTTTCAGAAGCCCAGGGGTGTGTCCTGCATTGATGTAAAAGAGAGTACCCAGGTCCTCTTCATAGCAGCCAAGAAATGCCGGCGCATAGCGTACGCCATTGGCGAGCTGTATGAGATTACGGTTCAACAGGATAGTGAGATCGCTGAGGGCGTCAGCCTCATTCAGGGGCGAACCTTCAAAGAGCTTGATGCCTTCCGTGCGAAAGATCTGCTGCAAACTGGCGGCGATATCCAGGGCCTCCTCGCGTTTACCGGCAATATCGAGCAGGAAGAAGACCACGCGTCCGTGGACGGCCTGGAAATCGAAAAAGTCTCCCCCGACCCGCGCGCCCCGATAAAGCGCGGCCACACTGGCAGTTTGCAGGGTCGGTGCCTGGGTGGCCTCTGGCCTGCGAAGAGACCTCTGCATAACAACTTGGCGAAAAGGCAGCTTCATAAATTTCGGGGGACGGGAGGAAGATCTAAAAAATAGCACAACTGGAGGGAAAATCAATCCCTAATTTTGGGACAAATCTGTGAAATTTTGTTGAATTGACTTTTACCTGTGATTGTTGGCTGAAGCGCTTTTTACCGGGGGCTGCTGGTTCCCGCTTTTTCTGCATGTTTTCAATGACTTGCGGGCTGCCGGCGGTCTGTCACCTCCCACAGCTATGGATCGCAACCTAATTTCCATAGTGCTTCTTCAGGTAGTCAGTGAGGCCTTCTTCCACATCGGAATAGCCGCCATGAATGGTGCTGCGCATGGCAGCTTCGGTGGAAGAGCCGTCGCCCAGGCGCTGCAAGATGCGCTGGATATCGCTCATCCCGTAGGTATCGCGGATGTACTCCACTGCGGCCAACCCCTCGTAATAGGCCATGTACGCCTGGCCGCTGGAGAAGTCCATCCATGAGCCTTCCAGCTCGCTGAGCGGAATCTGGCGGTGTTCCGCATAGACATGCGTGAGCTGCCCGCCCACGGAAGAAGCGCTCTTCGGCTCGAGCGCCTGGGCAATGCCTTCGTTGAGCCATTGCGGGCAGCGTCCGTGGGTAATCTGGTTGATGAAGGCGTGCGTCAGTTCGTGTTTCAGCACGCGGGAAAGCTCTGAGGTGACGCCGGTAAGTCCATCCACGGGGATACGCAGTTTGCCGTCGTACACCGCCCCCGACCAGCCGGGCGACTGGGTCACGTCAAAAAACGACTGGGTGGTATAGAGCGAAACCGAGATGGTCTGGCGGGGCGCAACTCCCAGCTCTCCTACCAGGTCTTTGTAATGGGATTCGAGCGTATCCAGAATCTCTCTGCGCAACACGTCGGTAGTTTGTTTGCCCTCGTAGTGCAGCGCGAAGTGGCCGCTATCGGCTTCAGAAAAATCACTTTCTGCATTTTTCTCGCGCTGCGCCTTATCCAACATGGCCTGCACGTTGGGATCGGGCCGCAGCTTCAATGAGCGCTGCCAGGCGCGAATGGCTTCTTCAGTGTGGTCGGTCTTGAAATAAGCCGCTCCCAGCAGGTTCCAGGCATCGGCAGAGTTGGGCTCAAGCCGTGTGGCGCGCTCGGCATACTGAATGGCCTCCTGCCCGCGGTTCAGGGAAAGCAGTGTAGCCACATAAAGATGCAGCATGGCCGGGTTATCAGGAGCGTAATGCAAGCCGCGCAGCAGATAACCGAGCGCCAAGTCGCGATTGCCGTTATTGTATTCAAAGCGGCCAGCCACATAGAAAGCGGCAGCGACCAGCTCGACATTTCCATTGGATTCGATCTCGTTGAGGGCCACCGGATCAATATGGCCGTCGCGAAAAAGCTTGGTTTGGACTTCACCGGAGCGGCTGATATCTTCAACCGGGGCCGCGATCGTAATGTCCTCTTTCGTCGAGTGGCTTGAGTGTATGGGGGCGCCGCCAGAATCAATGCGGGCTACCCAGGTTTTGGGGATAGCATAGGTATCGTCGCCGACCTGGTATTCCACCTTGCCGTTTTTTTCGTGGGTGCTATCGGCAAAAATGGAACGTCCATTCTTAAGGTGGATGGTATCGGCCTGCGCGCTCATCCACGCGACGCAGCAAAAGGCGGTTACAATGACTTTCTTATTGAGCACGCATACAAATTTTAGCAAAATACACTCCTCGGGGCCTATAACCAATGGTCATGACCAGGGTTGGTACTATCGCTAGATTCGGCTGGGCGGCTGTGCTTATGGCGGCCATGGCAGCCGCACAGACAGCGTCTGTGCCCCAGATTGCATTCGAAACCACATCCCAAGCCGTGCCCCAGCCGGCCAATACTACTTCTACTTCGCCCGAGATGGCCCTCTACCGCCAGTTGCGTAGTGTCGCCCTAGATGGCAAAAAAGTCTTTCATATTCGCGATGCTGACCTGGACCGTGAAGATATTCATATCTCCCTGACCGAAGGCACTATTGCCTTCACCCAGGAGGTGGATGGCCACGTGACCGGGGCGTTTTTTGAGGGCGAGGGCGAGATGCTGCTGGTTCCACCTAGCCAGGCAGAGCGCGCCTCGCTCGCCTTGTTTACCCATGCCGCTGTTCTGGAAGAAAAATTTTCTACTGCGTATTTCCGCTTCAACGATGCTACTTATGACGAATTGCGCAGCGGCCTGCGCCCTATTCCGGCCGAGGAGATGCAGGACTTCCTCACCCGATGGGATTCCCTGGCGCAAAGCATGGCTGATGCCGACGCCTTGCGCTTGCTCCTGGCGATGACGAATACCAAGTCTGCCCGGATCTTTCATGCTCGGGTGGCGGGCTTGAGGATGGGCACGTTTGATGTGAACCTGGATACCAGCTTTATCGAGCAGATTAATGTGGCCCAGACCAGCGATTCGGAAGACGGGACCCGCTATTACGATTTGTGGACCGCGTTCCCCATGCGTTCGGCCCGTAAAGAAGCTGAAGAAGGGCACAAAGAAGACCTGCATGGGTTCTTTGACACTCCCCACTATAAGATCAAGACGCATATTCTGCCTACGCATGAGCTCGAGTCCGAGGCCAGCTTGCAATTGCATTCCAACCGCGAGGGATTGCGCGCACTTCCCTTTGAACTCTCGCGATTCTTGCAGCTCAAGTCGGTAGAGCTGAATGGAGCCGCCGCTGAATTTATCCAAAATGAAGCCGTTCCCGGGTCGCAGCTTGCGCGCCGGGGCAACGATATATTTGTGGTCCTGCTGCCCCACGCCTTGCACGCGGGCGAAGATGCCGAACTGAAGTTTGTTTACAGCGGTTCGGTGCTCTCTGAGGCCGGCGGCGGATTGATGTATCTGGGGGCGCGCGGCATCTGGTATCCCAATCAGGGGCCGGCCATGGCTACTTACGATATGGAGTTCCGCTATCCAACTTCCTGGACCCTGGTTGCCAGCGGCCATCGCACATCGCAGCAGAACGTCGGCGGCGAGCAGGTATCGCAATGGGTATCGGACCGGCCTGTGCCCCTCGCGGGCTTCAATCTTGGCCAGTTTGTGAGCAGCTCAACTCACGTGGGGGCAACTCTGGTGGAAACCTATGCGGCCCGTGGCGTGGAGGAGCGTCTGCAGCACGCGCTTACCACGCACCAGGATGTGGAGCACGTAGATCCCCGCACCAAAAAAATTGTCGTCGAATCTTTGACTTCAATTCCAATTCTCAACCCTTCGGAGCAGGTCAAACCCCTGACCGAGCGTGCCGCCGAGACCATCAATTTCATCTCTTCGCGCCTTGGTCCCTTTCCATTCCCATCCCTCGCGCTGACCCAGGTGCCGGGGAGCAGCAGCCAGGGCTGGCCGGGATTGGTTTATCTTTCCAGCTATGCATTTCTGGGTCCTGCCGTGTGGGACCAATCTCTGGCGCGCTCCAGCGAATTCAATCACATCATGTACGACAAATTAATGCCCGCCCATGAAATCGCGCATCAATGGTGGGGCGACAAAGTTCTCTGGGAAACCTACCGCGATGAATGGATGATGGAAGCCCTCGCCAACTATTTCGCCCTGCTGGAGCTGCAGTCAACCAGTCCGGAAAAATTTAAAGTCGCGATGGAAGCCTACCGCCGTATGCTGCTGGAAAAAAACAAAGAAGGAATGGAATACAAAGATGCCGGAGCGGTAACTCTGGGCGTTCGGCTGGCGTCGTCCAAATTTCCCGATGGCTACGATAAAGTGCTCTACGGACGCGGCACCTGGCTCATTCACATGTTGCGCATGATGCTGCGCGAGTCTGCCGCGCGCCAGCCCGGACGGACCAAAGCAGGCGCAGCCTCTTCTGCTGCCACCGGCGATGAACTCTTCTTCCAGGTTATGCGCAATCTTCAACAGCAATATGCCAGCTCCAGGTTTTCCACCCAGGACCTTCAGAGCGGCTTTGAAAAAGTAATGCCCGACAATCTCTCTTACGAGAACAAAAAATCGCTCGACTGGTTCTTTTCCAACTGGGTCAACGGTACAGCCATTCCCAAATTAGAGGCGACAGAGGTCCGCATAACGCGCAAAGCCAATGGCAGCGGCGTTGTGGTGACCGGAACGCTGTTGCAGAGCGAGACCCCGAAGGACTTCGTGACCTCGGTGCCGATCTATGGCGCCTTCGCCGCCGCCAATCAGGAGCCGGTTTTCCTGGGACGCGTCTTCGCCGATGGCGAGGAAAGCAACTTCCGCTTCGAAGCCCCGGCGGATGTCACCCACGTGCTGGTTGATCCATACCAGAGCGTGCTGCGGCGGCCGTAAACCTAAGCCGCTCGGTTTTCTTGTCATTCCGACGCGGAGCGGAGGAATCCCTATTGCGCCGAAAACCTTTAAGCTCTGCTCTCTTAAACTCTTGAAGACTATAGGGATTCCTCGTCGCTGCGCTCCTCGGAATGACAATTGAATCATCAAGACAAAAACTAACCGCTCTAACCCCGAAATGAAGCCTGACCGCCTATGAATAACCAACCCTCGCAGGCACTCCGGCATCTAATTTCTCACTTCAAAAATCAGGGCAGGAGGCGGACTATGCGCAAGATGGCGATCACCTCGGTCATCGTGGCATTGGCATTAGCCAACCCCAGCTTGCCTGGGGCAGCTTCTCCCCAGAGCGATAACACCCAAGACAAAGACACCACCCTTCACAGTCAGGTTGACCTGGTTTCCGTTTACTTCACGGTTCGCGATGAGAAGAAGCATCTGGCCGGCGAGCTTGGGCAAGATCACTTCCGCGTGTTTGAAGACGGCCGGGAGCAGCCCATCAAGTTCTTTGCCAACCACAGCGATGTCGTGCTCAACGTCGGCATGCTGCTCGATACCGGAACCAACATGGCATGGATGCTGAACGAAGAAGCCGACGCTTCTACCATGTTCCTGAAGCGTGTGGTCAGGCCGAATGACCTGGGATTCGTGGTGAGCTACCACGCGCGGGTAGATACCATCCAGTTGCCAACCTCCGACACTGCGTTACTGCAGGAAAAAATTAACGACATCCGCCGCGAGGGCAGCGCGGTCGGAATCCCCGATGAAACGCCGCCTCCGTCGATGCCGTTGCCCAATCCTACCGGCCCCCTGGGACAGCGCTACGATGAGCGCCGCGAAGCCCACCTCTACGATGCCATCTATGCCTCGACCAACCGCTTCCTGGCGAGAGAAGTTGGACGCAAGGCCGTAGTCATCGTGGCGCTCTCCGATGATTCCAAGAGCGAAACCACGCTCGAAGAAGCACTGGAAAGATTGCTGCAAAACGACGTGATTGCCTACGTGCTGCAGATTTATGATCCGCCGCGCGAATCCAGCCGCTTTGATCACTGCGACGTGCGCCATACCTACGAGAAAGACAAGTACGGAGATTACATGCTGAAGAAGCTGGCCGAAGCCACCGGCGGACGCATGCTCGAAGTGCACGGCATTGATAAGTTGGAAACCGCGCTCGACGAAATCGCGCAAGAGCTGCACCAGCAATACAGCCTGGGCTACTACCCGGCCAACCCCACCAAGGACGGGAAATTCCGCAAGATACAGATCACCGCCCAGGACCACGGCTATCGCGTCTTCGCCCGCAAAGGCTATTACGCGCATCAGCCGGAGCACTGAGGTCTGCAAAAAAAACTCGCGGTGGTGTAAGACGATCAGGACACGATGATCCCCGCCTTATGAGTGTCATCCTGAGCGGAGTCCGAGCGACGTAGGAGCGAGGAAGGAGTCGAAGGACCCCGAGAATCTATCACTCACCATGTGGTGTCAAGGCATTCTTACGAGTGCGCTCACATCTTCATTTCCGCAACCTCCCAAAGCGTGCTCTCCACGGTACTCCGACCTAACATTGTCACTCCGAAGCTCATTCCACCTGTGATACGATAATCTTCCTCTGGAGCCCAAAATGGAAAACCGATGCGAATGTTACCGCGCCATGGGGGACGCAACCGGGGAAAAAGCAATCGTGTGTAATGCGCCGGGAGAGTATTGTCCGACGTGCGGCATGACCGTCTGTGCCGAATGCCACCCTGACATAGCCACCAGTGATTGCGTGACTGCCGCCAAGAAATCGCCGGCCCGCGCAGGCAACACCTTGAAGCAACCAGCCAAACGCTGGCAGGCTTAGGAAACAACAACCGGGGCGGCTGCGATCCATATGGCTGGGAAACTTTACGCAGGCACCTCAGGATGGACGTACCCTAGCTGGAAGCCGAAGTTCTATCCCGCCAAACTGGCCGCCGCAAAATTTCTTCAGTACTACGCAACCCGCCTCAACACCGTCGAAGTCAATTACACCTTCCGTCACTATGCCAGTGAAAAGACCCAGAACAACTGGCTCAGTGTCATCCCGCCAGAATTCAAGTTTTCCATCAAAGCCCACCAGAACATAACCCACCTCAAACGCCTGCGTGACGCCACCGAACTCGCACAGGGCTTTTTAAACTCGTTGCAACCGCTGACCGAAGCCGGCAGAGTGGGTATGGTCCTGTTTCAGCTCCCGCCGTTTCTGAAAGCCGACGCCGGACTGCTGGAAGAGTTTCTGACCGGCCTGCCCAAATCGGGACGCCTCAGCTTCGAGTTCCGCCACGCTTCCTGGTTCGCCGACCCGATCTACACCTTGCTGCAAAAATTTAACGCCGCCCTGTGCATAGCAGAAAGCGAAAAACTCGAAACCCCCGACGTTGCCACCGCCGATTTCTGCTATTACCGCCTGCGCAAGGGCGAATACTCCAAAAAAGAACGCGAGAAGCAGTCCGAGCAATTCAGCCGGCACCTGGGAAAAAACCGCGACGTCTTCGTGTACTTCAAACATGAAGAGACCCCCGACGGCGCGCTCTACGCTGAAGAGCTGCTGGCGCAGTATAAGAGCTAAGACCTGCTGTCATTTCTTTTTTAGCGTGTCGTCTTTAGGGCTCGTCCATCCTCTTTAGGCGTGTCATCCTGAGCGGAGCCGCGCTTCGCGGCGAAGTCGAAGGACCCCGAGGGTATGTGGGTCGCCCATGCAGCCGAAAGGCATTCTCTCGAAGCGCTCCGCTGGCGCTGCGCGTTGGCCTGCGGCAGCAAGGAATTGGTTTTCGATTGATCTGTATCTCACGTAGGGGGTACTTGCTGAGTAGTCCCGTTTCAATGTTAAGCCATTGAAAGTAAATGAAATGCAACGAAATACAATCACACTAGCAGGTAGTTCAATAGTCAATTGCCAGAAAAAGCAGTGCGAAATCAGTCGGTTTCATCCGCAAGTGCATCCACCGGGCAACGAATTTTCAAAGAACGGATTTGTTCTAAGGGCTTCGCGGTAACCGCTCTGCTCTTCGCGCGCCTCAGCGCTTACCTATGATAGCCGTCAATTCCTCGAAAACGAACGGTTTGATACCCCTTTGATATCACTTCTCAGCAAGGCAGCAGTAAGCCATGTGAAATCAAAACCCATACACGCGCCTGGAGCTGTCCCGACCCGGCTTGCCGTGGAGAACTTGGAGCTGCGCCGATGGTACCACTGTGATATCAAACTCTCGATTTCCCTGGAGTTGTGGCCTATCATTCTCCTGGCATTCAAGAATGCTGGGGGAGACCCCTGTCTTTGAAAACTGAATATTCCGCCCGAGAATGACGCAGATATCCCTTGTTCTCGCTGCCAAACCATTAACTAATGAGTACCTATTTTGGACTACTGAGCACATTATTGCTAGTGGTGGTCAGTGGCAGTTTATGTCGTTTGCTTGCAATGACTTAACACGGCATGGACTACTCTAAGTAGTGGGGGAGGGGGGCACGAATTACAACGCGGGCCAAATATTACCAGAAAGGCAACAAGGCCAAACCAAATCTAACTTCTTCCCTGCGTCCGCAGCACAGGTTCGAGCTTAGCCAGCGCATCTTCGAGTCCTTGCTTCAGGGTGAGCACCGGGGCAAAGAGGTCGCCTACCCGCGAAAAACGCTCGATGGCGTTTCCGATATGGAATTGAGCGGGCGTGAGGTCTCTGGTGAGTTCCGTCCAGGCCAGCGGCGTGGCTACTGGAGCGCCGGGATAGGCGCGCAGCACATAGGGTGCCGCGATGTTCTTCCACGATGAGATCTGAAGATAGTCAAAGTACACCTTGCCTCTCTCGCGCTTGGAGACCGTCCTTGGCGTGGTGAACAGGTCTGTCCTCTCATGCGCCACCAGGCGGGCGAGGATCTCGGCGAAGGTCCGCACCTGGTCGTAGGTATAGCGCGGCTCAAGCGGGACGTAGATGTGCAGACCGTCTCCGCCGGTGGTCTTGGGGAAACCTTGCAGGCCAAAAATATCGAGCTTCTGCCGTACCAGGAGCGCGGCTTCAACGATGCGGTCGAAGCCGCAATGGACGGGGTCAAGATCAATCAGCATGAAATCGGGGTTGTCGAGTGAAGTAATCCGGCTCATGAATGGGTTCTGGTCGATGCAGCCCAGATTGGCGAGGTAGAGCAGGCTTCGCCGGTCGTTGGCGACTACATAGTTTATGGGGTCAGAATCAGGCTCTGACGATATGGGCACGGTCAGCAGCCAGGAAGGAAAGCTGGGGGGAGCGTCTTTCTGGAAGAAATATTTTCCCTCGATCCCATTGGGATAGCGCTTCAATGAGAGCGCCCGGTCGTGCAGATGCGGAAGAATAAGGTCTGCGACGGCGTCGTAGTAATTAATCACGTCGCGCTTGGTGTATCCCTCTTTGGGATAGAAGACTTTGTTCAGGTTGGTGAACTTGAGGCTCTTGCCTTCGATGTTAAGCATGACTTCGGCGACCTTGGGCGGCAAGAGCCTGCGCTGCACTGGAGCTGTAACGGAGTCGTCACCAGCAATGGCTTGGGGTTCCTGCTCGCGAACGCAGTCGCGAGGATCAATATCGTTGCGCAGGCCGACAAAAACCGGCGCGCGCAGCCGGCCGTCGTTGGTCCATGAGCCGAAGCGCACGGCGCAGACCAGTTCGGGCGAGACCCACGTGGTTTCGCCGATGATCTTCGGTTCTTCCCCAAATGGGCATGATTTGATGATGAGCGGCTGCAGCAGCTCATAGGTCTGCTTGAGAAGCTGCTGGTCAAACCCGGAGCCGGCATTGCCCACGTAAACCAGCTTGTTTTTGTCATAGACTCCGAGCGCGAGCGAGCCAAAGTACTCGCGCTCTCCGCTGGTCATGCCGCAGATGACAAAATCCTGTTGGGTGACGAGTTTGATTTTGAGCCAGGTGTTGCTGCGTTTGGATTCATAGCGGCTGGCGGCGTGCTTGGCGACAATACCTTCCAGCTCATGCTCCCGGGCGAATTGCAACAGAGGTTTGCCGTTGCCGGCATAGTGCTCGGAGTAGCGCACGGTCGCGTTGGGACGAATGATGGTCTGCAGGATGCGCTTGCGTTCGGCGAGCGGCGAGTTGCGCAGGTCGTATCCGTTGAAATAGAGCAGGTCGAAGACAAAGTAATTGACCGGCCGGCTCTTGGCCAGTTGAGCGACCGCGCTGGCGACCGAGCCGATGCGCGGCTGCAGCAGGGCAAAGCTGGGATGCCCCTGGCTATCGAGCGCGACGACTTCGCCATCGAGAATCGCGGTCTGGGCGGCAACGTGCTTCTGCATTCCCGCGAGTTCAGGATATTGCCTTTCGATGCTGGTACTTTTTCGCGAGGTCATTCGAACGGCGTCAGGGGTGAGAAAAGCTACGGCGCGGACCCCATCCCACTTAAGCTCAAAAAGCCAGTCTGGCCCCTGCGGCAAATGGGTCTCTGGGGTAGCCAGCATAGGAATAATTTCATCCGGCATTTCGGAGCTCGCCGCTCCGGGGATCGCCGCCGGGTCTATGGTTGCGGCTACCACGCTGCTGATGTCGTCTTCGGCGTTCCATCCGGGTTTGGCGGCAAAGTCTTTTTTCTTGAGCAGCAGCCATTCGTTGCCCTTGCCCCGGTTTTTCATGCGGACAAGCCCAAACAAGCCCATAAGCTTGTGGCCGTGGAGCTGGAACTTAAGGTCTCCGCGATCCATTTGCTGCTCGAAAGATTCGTCGCCGACCAGCTCGTAAGTCCCACAGTCCCAGACAGTTACGCTGCCCGCGCCATAGTTGCCCTCGGGGATTGTGCCCTCAAAGTTGCCGTAGTCTATGGGGTGGTCTTCCACCAGCACAGCCAGGCGCTTTTCACCGGGGTCGAGCGTAGGCCCTTTCGGCACCGCCCAGGACTTCAGCGCTCCACCGGCTTCGAGGCGCAAGTCATAGTGGAGCCGCCGGGCGCTGTGGCGCTGAATAAAGAACCGCGCCCCCTGGGATGCGGCTGGTTTAGGCGGGGGCTCCGGGGTCTTTTCAAAGGACCGTTTTCGACGGTATTCATCTAGTGTCATGCGATTGAAATGCATCTATTAACTGATGTAGCCTATTTATCCCCCGCCCTGAAGGCCCTGATTTAGGAGGTTTTACAACATGGCATCCACGGTATGGAAAGGACACCTTACCTTCGGGCTGGTGTCGCTTCCCGTAAAATTGTACAGCGCTGCCCGCAGTGAAACCGTAAGTTTTAACCAGCTCCACAAAAGCGACCACTCCCGCGTCAAACAGGTCCTGTATTGCCAGGTGGAAGACAAGCCTGTACCGCGCACCGAATTGGTGAAGGGCTACGAGTACGAGAAAGACAAGTACGTGGTCATTGACGAAGAAGATATCAAGAAGGTTGCTCCGAAGACCGCCAAGACCATGGAGATCCTGGAATTCGTCAAAGAACAAGAGGTCGATCCTGTCTTCTTCGAGAGCTCTTATTACCTCGCGCCCGATGAAGCCGGCGAGAAGCCTTACGCCCTGTTGTTTGAAGCGCTGCGCCGCTCCGGTTACATAGCCCTGGCCAAGATTGCCATGCACAACCGCGAGCACATCGTCATGCTGAGACCGGGAAAATACGGGATCCTGATGCACACCATGTATTACAAAGATGAAGTGCGGCAGACGGAAGAGTTCCGCACCGACATTTCGCTGGTGAAAGACAAAGAGCTCGAACTGGCTACTTCGCTCATTGATTCACTCACCGCAAGTTTTGAGCCGGAGAAATACAAGGACACCTACCGCGAAAATCTGAAAGGCCTGATTGCCGCCAAGGTCGCCGGCAAGGAAACCGTTGAAGCTCCCGCCCCGCAACACCTGGCGCCGGTGGTGGATATTTTAGAGGCACTCAAGATGAGCATTGCCGAAGCCAAGAAACCAGTGCGATCGGCAAGCGGACGGACGGCGCCGGTGGAGATGCCTCAAGCCGAGGCTGGTTCCAAAAAAGGAAAGAAGACGCCGGCAGTCGGCTGATCGAATTTGATAGACTGCTGCATGCATTTTTTTACCCTGGCCCTGTTGCATTCACCGCGAATCGTTTTGCCTGAAGGTTTCACTCCCAGCCTGCAGATCTTGCTGCGCTGGATCCATCTGATCGCCGGCATCACCTGGGTGGGATTGCTCTACTTCTTCAACCTGGTCAACATTCCATTCATGAAAGAGATTGACGGCCCGACCCGATCCAAGGTCGTGCCTACGTTGATGCCGCGGGCGCTGTGGTGGTTCCGCTGGGCTTCGGTGGTGACCGTTCTCGCCGGGATCTGGTATTGGATGATGATCGTCGGCGCCGATGCGCGTAATGCCCACACCAGCGGCGGGCCGGCCATTGGAACATTCTTCACAATCTGGACTGTAGCCTTCGCCATTGAAATGGGGGTACTCATGGCCCCGGTCGAGGCCCTGAAGAAAGGCCCGGTGTTGGGCACAATCGTTGGCGTTACGGTGACGGCAGCAGCGTATCTTTATCTGGCGCTGAACTCTCATGGGTGGGAGAGTAACCATCTGCTCTCCATCGGAATCGGCGGCGGAATTGGCTGGTTCATGTTGCTCAACGTCTGGGGGCTGCTGTGGCGGGCCCAGAAGAAGATCATCCGCTGGACCAACGAGAGCATTGCCAATCAAACCGCCATGCCGGCCGAAGCCGCGAAGCTGGCACGCCTCAGCTTTTTGGTCTCGCGGACCAATTTTGTTCTCACTTTTCCGATGTTGTTTTTCATGGCGGCGGCAAGTCATTATCCAATCTTCGGAGCATGACGAATGTTCCTATTCCCGGATTCCGAGGCTCCCACCACGCGTGCAGCGCGCGTAAAAAGCTTTAAAACCGAATGCACCTGAAGCACCTCAAGCCCGTAATCACTCTCATGCTGATCACTCCGTTCCTAACGGAGGTGCTCACGACCAACGTGAGCATTACCACCATGCTGCACCCGAAGGTGCTGCTGGCGATGTTGACCATTGGTTATGGTTTCGCAGTATTGGTGTTGCGCGAACTCGCGATCAGGATGAAAGCAGGCGCGGCCAGCATGGTTCTGCTGGGGTTGATTTATGGGATGTATAACGAAGGGCTCATCGCGAAGACTTTTCTGCGCGTGCACGGAGTACCCATCAACAAGTTCGATGGCTATGGGCTGTACGGCGGAGTAGAGACGGCCTGGGCCATCTCCATCACTACGTGGCATGCCTTCTTCGCATTCCTGTTTCCGATTGTGATTGTGTACAGTCTTTATCCGCGCGAAAGAGAAGAGCGCTGGCTGAATGGAACAGTGCTCGCAGTACTGGCTGCCATCACGCTATTGATCAGCGGCCTTGTGTTTTTCGGCAAAGGCGACCATGGAGCAGGAATTGCAGGAACGCCCGGGCAATATCTTGCAATGGCTGCAGTCTCGGCGATGCTGTACCTGCTTGCAAGACGATGCTCCAAAATGGGAAACATAGTTCCTGAGGAACCTCACTCGCTCACACCAGCCATCGGGGGTTTTTGCTTGTGGCTGGCCGTGATCCTGGTTCCGACCTTGCTGGCTGCAGCCAAGATACCGATGGTGCTCTATGTTGCGTACTTTGGCGTGCTGGCATGGTATTTCTTTCGGCGCGTTGCCAAAAGCGGTGATATCGCACTCGGTAGCCTGCGCACCTTCGCTTTCGGAGGGCAGATTGCAGTAGCACTCTTCGCGCTGGTGGGGGCTTACAAGCACCACAGCGTGGAGTCGGTTGTTTCCAGCTCCATCTTCATTATCGGCCTGGGCTATCTTCTTTTTCGACAAAGGCGTGGGGTTTCAGACAAAGCCCCCTGTTCGTAAACAAACTGGCCACGCCAGCAAACCTCCGCGGCAGTCCGGCATCTAACTGTACACCTCGATTCAAAGTGCCCGAAGAGGTGGGATAAGCACAACACGCCGATTGTGTTGGGAATCCCTACCCACGGGGGCCGTTCTGACTTGGCCGCGAATTGTTTCTTCCCTGTTGAGGGCGGCCATGACCACGGTTATCACGTCTTTGCAACGCAAAGATGATTAGGCTATTTCACTAATCCGTTGAGGAGTTGCGGCGATGTTGGTACGTGTGTGTTGGTCTTAAATTACCGTCCAAGGAGGACATATGAACTGGAAGCTGTTGAGTTTCATGGGCTCACTCGTGATCGCAATTGTCGTACTCGCTCTGGCCTTCTCCACGCGGTCGAAGGCACAAACGGTTACTCATGCTCCTGTCGCGTATGCGTACAAGGTCGAGCACATGAACAAGAACGCCAAAGATATGGATCGTATACTTAGCGACGATGGGAAAGAGGGATGGCGGGTTTGGCGTGTCGAGGCTGTCGGTACCTACCATAACGATCTTGTCTTCTTAATGGAGAGACCGGTAAACTCATCCACCAACTGAGTTAAAAACTGAGTGTAACGCCGCCCGGTACGGCAGCATTCCGCTATAATGAAGGCTCAGCTTGTCCCGCCAGATTGCGGAGAGGTGGCCGAGTGGCTGAAGGCGGCGGTTTGCTAAACCGTTATACGGTCAAAAGCTGTATCGGGGGTTCGAATCCCCCCCTCTCCGCCAGATTCCCTTACAAGTCTTTGTTGTGAGAGGTCCCTCGCTTGCGCTCGGGATTTCGCCTGCAGGCTCCCGCTCCGCTCACGCTTGCAAGCGGCTCAAGTTTGAATCCCCCCATGAAATGATGTAGAGTCACCACTTCTATTCAGAAAGGCAGCTTGCTAAGTTCCAACTCTGCTTTCATGCAGAGCCGGCCCAGAGCCCACATATGAAGAAGACCAAAAAGAACCGCCTTGCAAATGGAGTGGTTTCACTTCAAGACTTGGCAGAGCATGTGGGTTTGACCAAAGGAACGATATCTGCCGTTCTCAATGACTCACCGTCGGCCAGGACAATTCCCCAGCGCACCAAGCAGCGGATTTTCGCTGCCGCCCAAGAGCTGAACTACCGGCCTAATTTTTTTGCCCGCACTTTGCGCAGCGGGCGGACGTTCACCATCGGCGTGATTACTGAGGAAATTGGCGACGCCTATGGCGGCATGGTCATCAGCGGTATCGAAGCCTTTCTCAGCCAGCACAAATATTTTTTCTTAACGGTAGCCCACCGCCACGATCCTCACTGGCTGCAGCAGTATTTGGGTATTCTGCTGGCCCGGGGTGTGGAAGGTCTTATCACCGTAGACACAAGCCTCAAGGAAACCTTGCCCATACCTGCGGTTGCCGTCGCTGGACATCGCCGCGTGAAAGGAGTTACCAACATCGTTCTGGACCACGCGCAAGCGGCACACCTGGCGCTGAATCATCTGGTGGAGCTAGGACATCGCGACATTGCCTTTCTTCGTGGGCAATCCTTCAGCTCGGACTCGGAAGACCGCTGGCGCTCCATTTGCGATGTCGCGCAGGAGCTGAAAATCAAAATTCGGCCGGCACTGGCAGCGCAGCTTGACTCTGGCGAACCGTCTCCGCAGGTTGGGTATCGGCTCATCAAGGACTTGCTCTCGCGAGGACATAAATTCACCGCCCTGTTCGCTTACAACGATACCTCCGCTATCGGCGCTATCCGCGCCATTCGCGAGGCAGGGCTGCGTGTGCCTGAAGATATTTCTGTAGTGGGTTTTGACGATATCCGCGACGCTGCCTACCATCTCCCCAGCCTTACCACGGTTCGCCAGCCTCTTCGCAAGATGGGAGAGATTGCGGCACAAACGCTGGTGGAACGGATCGAAGGCCGCAAAGACTATCCTGACCAGATTGCTATTGAACCATCGCTGATTGTGCGCGAATCGACCGCTAAAGCAACTCCTCGTTCCGGCTAAAGTCTTCTTATACAAAAATGGATTTATAGGCCATAATCACCCGGTTCGTTCAAGCTCAATATTCCGGTAGCAAAACGGAGGGGTGCATGAGCACAGCGGTTAACACAATCTCATTCACGAAGGAGCAACCGGCAGTCGAGAAAATCTCGTTTAGGGAAAAAGTCGGATACGGGCTGGGCGATACGGCTTCGAACTTCTACTGGCAGATGTTTCTGAATTTCCTCCTGTTCTTTTACACTGACATCTTCGGGATCACGGCAGCGGCGGCGGGAACAATGTTTCTTGTGGTTCGAACCTGGGACACGGGAATTGACCCGCTCATGGGGGTGATGGCCGATCGTACACACACGCGCTGGGGCCACTATCGCCCCTACCTGCTCTGGGGGGCGCTGCCCTTGGCCGTTATCGGCGTGCTCTTGTTCACCACTCCGAATCTGAGCGCGCATGGCAAGCTCATTTACGCCTACGTCACCTACAGTCTCATCATGGTGGCTTACAGCTTCATCAACATACCGTACTCGGCGCTGATGGGTGTGATTTCACCCAACTCGCTGGAGCGCACCAGCGTCTCCAGCTATCGCTTTGTGCTCGCCTATGGCGGGCTGTTCCTGGTGCAGGGGCTCACCCTGCCTATGGTGAAGTTCTTCGGTCGCGGCAATGATCAAAGGGGATTTCAGATGGCCATGGTGGTCTATGGCATCCTGGCGGGTGCCCTCTTCCTGGTTACCTTCGCCACCACTCGCGAGCGCGTGCAGCCGGTCCAGCAAAAGACCAGCGCCATGAAAGACGACCTCAAGGACCTGATGCGGAACTTGCCATGGATTATGGTCTGCTTTATTGGCCTGTTTGCCGTTTGTTATTTCTCCATTCGCATGGGCGCGATCCTTTACTACTTTAAGTACTACGTTGGCAGCTATCATTTCGAGCACCGCGTCGCGGGTCACTCCTTCAACTATAGATTCGACAGTGGAAGCATGGCTTCCCTCTTTATGGCTCTGGGGACGGTGGGCGTCATCTCGGGCGCGGCCATGGCTCGTCCTCTAGCGCAGCTCTTGGGCGGCAAGAGACGGGCTTACATTCTCCTCATGACCACCGCGAGTGTTCTCACCGCCCTGTTTTATTTCATTCCCCGAGAGCAGATCATCCTGATCTTTGTAGTTCATTTGCTGATTTCGACATTGTTCGCGCCGACCTCGCCCTTGCTCTGGGCTTTTTACGCAGACACTGCCGACCACTCGGAGTGGAAGACAGGCCGAAGAGCCACCGGATTGGTATTCTCGGCAGCATCATTCTCCCAAAAACTCGGTTGGGTGATCGGCGGCACCCTGGCCGGGTGGCTGCTGGCCTATTTTGGGTTCCACGCTAACGTAATCCAAACCAACCAGGTGCAAACCGGGATTCGCTCCATGATGAGCTTCATCCCTGCGGTGGCTGGTTTTCTCTCTGCAGCCGCTGTTCTGTTTTACAAGCTCGACGATTCTTTCATGGTGAAAATCGAACAGGAGCTGAAACAACGCAAAGGAGAGCAGCGTTGAGCTCTTTAGACCGCTCAAGTTTGGTGGTAACCCGTTCTCAAATTGGGACTTTTGCCGCCATTCCTCGTCGCGCATGGAATACTGCACCCTCACAGTTTCTTGCCGACAGATCAATATTCTCTTGACATCGTTCCTCAACCGTGGCTAAATATCGCCGTTTTGCAAACGCCTCTACAAAATCGATAATGTAGTCGGTTTTGCTAAGCCTTACCAGATTTGACAGCAAGTGCCCGGCGCAAGATGCCCAGCATTTAAGCAAACTCAATCTTAGGAGATTGGCCATGGGATCACCTGTTCGTTTCAGATTGCAGGGCACGTTTCGATATTTCCTCTGCATGAATCTCTTGTTGTTTTCGGTATCTCTTTGCGCCCAGACGGTGCAGGTCGGTGCGGGAAGTTACACCACAGCCTTACCTGCCGGCGCAACCGCTCCCTCGAACCAGATCTTCAGCAGTGTTGCCGGCCCCAAGCCCACGCACAGGTTTTGGACGGCAAAAAACTGGTATGCCGATAACATCATCAACGGCGGTGTTACCTTCGGCGGAGGCGGAGGCGGTCCCTTCGTCATGTTTCCGCAACCGTTGGGTATGCAGACCACACCCACGGGATTATTGCTGGGTTTCGACGCCACCGTCACAAATGGAGGCACGTTCTTTTTCCAGCCCTTTGAAGGCGACCTCACTCTTGGGGTAACCGGCTTAAATGCCGGCAGCGTCAACGTAAGTGGCTACAGCGATTGGACGGTAGATTTCAATTTCGGTCCGATGACAACGCGAGTCGGACGCGGTATGCCGTTTGTTTACGTTACGACCAACGGCAGCAATCCCACGATCACATTTGCCGGGCAGCCTACCGTATTTGCGAATAATGGCAACATCCTGGGCGTCAGCATAGCCAATAACAACTACGGTCTTTTTTGTCCGAGCGGTGGAAGCTGGAGCGGAATCGGCGGCACCGTGCTCACCTGCAATCTCCCGGGCGGACACAATTATTTTTCCCTGGCACTTTTGCCCAATGCCGGCGCTCTGAGCACATATTCTCAGTTTGCATTTTCCTTCCCGGTAAATACTCAAGTGGCCTGGAACTATAACCCGAACACCAGCCAGGTAAGCACCACTTACACAGTAAGTACGCAAGCAAAAGAGGGGGGCCAGACTGGTTTCCTCATGGCTCTATATCCGCATCAGTACACTGCGTTGCAGGGCAGCGCCATTAATACCAGCTTTACGTATCCTTCAAGCCGGGGCACGCTCAAGGTTCTGCAGGGCACCGCGTTTACCACGACGGATATCTTCCACGGCATTCTGCCCTTCTTGCCCAATACGGGAAATTTCAGCGATGCTACGCTTACTTCGTTGGTTGACACGGTTGCTAACGAACCCAACCACTTTACCGTCAGCCAAAGCGGAGGCGGCACCAATACCTACGACATTGGCAAAGACCTGGCCCGGGTCGCCCACCTGCTCCCCATTGCCAAGGTTGCCGGCGATACTAACGCTGCCAGTAGTTTGCAGACCAGTCTGCAAAACGAATTGCAGAACTGGTTCAACGGCGCCGCCAATCATCAGAACACCAGCGTGTTCTACTACGACGGCAACTGGGGAACTCTCATCGGATATCCCGGCGCCTTCGGGAGCGACGTGGCATTGAACGACCACCATTTTCATTACGGATACTGGATTCACTCCGCAGCCATCGTTGGTTTGCTGAACCCTACCTGGATTCAATCGAACAATTGGGGTGGAATGGTCAACCTGCTGGGCCGTGATATCGCTACGCCTGTGCGCAATGACGCCATGTTTCCGTTCCTGCGCCACTTCGATGTCTACGGCGGGCATTCGTGGGCTTCGGGCCAGGCGCCTTTCGGCGATGGACTCAATCAAGAATCCAGTTCTGAAGCCATGAATGCCTGGACCGGCTTGATCTTGTTTGCGACCGAAACCGGCAACACCCAGCTTCGGGATGCTGCCATCTGGATGTACACGCAAGAAACCAACGGCATCTTCGATTATTGGTTCAATGACGGTCCGGTGTCCACGTTCCCTCCGGGATTCACCCGGACGGAAATCGCCAATGTATTTGACGGTAAATCAGACACGGGAACATTTTTTAGCGGGCAAATCGAACTGGAACATGGAATCGAGTTTCTGCCATTTCACGGGGGCTCGCTCTATCTGGGCCGCGACCCAGCTTACATCCAAAGGAATTTAGCGGAAATCAAAAACCTTGATCCGAATGCCTTTGCTGCAGGCAGCGTAAATTGGCCCGATCTGATCGAAGAATATCAAGCTCTGTCTGATCCAAATACAGCGCTTAGCGAGTTCAATAACACTTCGTTTGTCTTCGATGGCGAAAGTAAGGCCCACGAATACTACTGGATCACTCAATTGCAAAAGCTGGGCCAATCGGATGAAGCGGTAACCGCCAATACGCCGCTCTATCACGTGTTCAAGAACCCCGCCACCGGCGCAGTCACCCATGCCGCATTTAATCCTGGAACAAGCGCGATCACGGTGAACTTCTCTGACGGAGCCAGTCTCTCCGTTCCTCCGGGAAGTATGCGAAGCGAGTTCGGCACTACGACGATCGGCTCCGGTGGTACCAGTAGCGCAGATTTCTCGTTGTCGGCAGCGCCGGCATCGCAAAGTGTGACCGCCGGGAGTAGCGCCAGTTACACAATCACGGTTGGCGCGCTTAACGGCTTCAGCAGCAGCGTGGCTCTCACAGCCAGTGGCCTGCCTACGGGTGCAACCGCCAGCTTTACTCCGGCTTCGGTGAACGGTTCGGGCTCATCCACGCTTGCAGTTTCCACCAGCAGCACGACTCCAGCGGGCAGTTTCACGCTGACCATCACGGGAACTAGCGGTAGCCTGACGCATACGGCGATGGTGACACTGATTGTCAATCCAGTACAAGGCCAGTGTCTGACCTCAGGGACCACCTGGCAGAACACGACGCTGCCGGTCGAGACCGGGAGCTTTACGGTCACCTTCGATGCCACGCCTTCGCGCTCTTCGGCCACATCGCCTATCAATAGCGTGATCGCGCTTTCCAATGGAGCACAGACCGCCTTCACGGGTTTTGCCACCCTGGTGGCGTTTAACGCCAATGGCATCCAGGCACGCAATGGCGGAACGTTCACAGCGGCCTCGGTCATTCCCTACACCGGGGGAGTGGCCTATCACTTCCGCGAGGTTATCAACGTTCCGGCACACACGTATTCGATCTTTGTGACAGCACCCGGCGGCGCGGAGCAGACAGTAGGTTCGAACTTTGCCTTCCGTACCGAGCAGAACAGGGTGACGCAACTGAACAATTGGGGAACCTTCGCCTTGTCGGGTTCGGTGAGAGTATGCAACTTCACGCTGGTCACCGCCGCTCCTAACTTTGCCATAGCAGCAACCCCGAGTACGGTAACAGTGACCGCCGGAAGCAACGCAAACTACACGACGAACGTGAGCGCCGTGAACGGATTCAGCGGCAGTGTGGGGCTCAGTATGAGCGGGCTCCCAGCGGGAGCGGCTGCAGGCTTCAGCCCGGCTTCGATCAACGGCTCGGGATCCTCGACCTTGACCGTGACCACGGCCACTTCAACTCCGGCTGGTACTTACACATTGACGACGATGGGAACCAGCGGAAGCCTCAATCACAGCACAACTGTGACCTTGGTGGTCAATAGTCACTCGACACCGGACTTCTCGCTGGCTGTTTCACCGAACTCACAAACGGTGACGGCTGGCAACGGTACGAGCTATACGGCGACTGTAACGCCACTCAATGGATTTACGGGTACAGTTGCCCTTAGTATCAGCGGCTTGCCCACGGGCACGAGCGGGGCGTTCACTCCGGTTTCGATCAACGGCTCAGGCGCCTCGACCCTGACCATTTCCACGGCAACCTCAACTCCCGCGGCCAGTACTACTCTGACGATTACCGCTACGAGCGGTAATCTGTCGCATTCCGGCGCGGTGACCTTGGCAGTCCAGGCCGGCAGCAGTTGCGTAGGACCGAATTGCACTTCGAAGCGTCTGAAGATTATCAACGGCTGCGGCAAGCCCATGTGGATCTTCTTCCAGACAGGATTCAATGGAGGAACTCTTAATGCGCAGAATCAAAAACTTCTGACCAATGTCGGCGATTTCATCGAATACGATATTCCCGATAAGGGACTCGCCGGCGTCAGGTTCTGGCCGGGAATGGAGTGCGACAACACCGGAAACAACTGCCACATCGGCGCCAGCGGCGGCCCGGTCAGCAACGGGTTTACCTGTCCCGCCAACATCGGATGCGCTCCGCCCATCGATTCCAAGTTCGAAGGCACGTTTGGCTGCGTGTCTTCCATGCCGTTATCGCAGTGCCAAGCCAATCCCTCGTCCAATCCGCCTACCCCGCTACCTCGGGCTGATTTTTGGGACGCCAGTATGGTTGATGGTTACACCCTCCCCGTCAAAGTCATAGTGCATGGAAGCTGCCCGCCGGGAAATCCCGGGGGCCTGCCGGAGGCGTCGTCGACTGCTCGACCTTGCATTTCAGCGATTGCCCTCAACATGAGAACTTAAGCACGAACGGACAGTTTCCTAATCTGGGAAATGAGAGTCTTCTGCGGCTGCATCCCACTACGGGGGAAACTGTGGGATGCTATTCGCCTTCTTCGAAGCTGACGATGGGGCAATGGCAAAGCGTTCCCAATCCGCCCTTCACCGGCACTACATTCAGCCCCACCGATCCACAGGCGCAGATGTACGCTTGCCCCACGCCCCCGATTACACCCGGTGTGTGCAGGGCAGGTCCGGCTGCAACCACCAACTACACCAATCTGATTCACGCCAAGTGTAATAACACGTACGCGTATGCCTATGACGATACCAACGGCCTCAGTAGCTGTCCGGCCACAACCAGCACAAGTTATGAGGTGACTTTCTTCTGCCCGCAATAGCAGCAAGCACGCCCAAGCGGCAGCTTTAGTTAAAACCAAGCAGCGATTTTGAAGAAACACGTACGTAGCCGAGAAGGGGATCTTGGCCCACCTGTGACTCTTTAGACAGGCCGGGCAACAAGATCCCCCCTCTATGTATAATGTCGGTTTTGGGAAAGCATTACATCTGTATTTTTTAATGATTGATTGCCAGATTCACAAATGGCGGTACTGACTCCAGTAACTGACCGTGCTCTCCTGGAAAATTCTGCTTGCTTCGGCAGGGATTCTACCCCGGCTGTCCTATTTGATGTAATGAGTCGTCAGTGACAAGTGATTGTCTCTGTAGGAGAGAGAATCGGCCTACTTGCGGTCCCTTTTTTGGAACCTAAGTAAGCGGGGCATCTGCCCGAGTGATGAGTTCTTTAAATTTACCTCTACCTGCGGTCGAGGGCCGCGAGCAAGCGCGTTCGCAAAAGGAACGAGGCGCATTCACGCAATACTTCGGCGCGATTTACACTCTGACCTGAAGTAGATTGTCTGACCTTGGGGTTGAGAAAGTCGTCGGGAATCCAGGCGCCATGAACAAATTGATCGTGCAAACTGAACATATCATCCAAAAGCGAACCCACGAGCAAGGGTTCTGAGGCGTATAGATCACGCTCGGTGGAGTCTTCGTAAATGTCACGAGCGCCATACTCCGCTTCGATTTCTTTCTTGAGTTTCTCCTGGCTTTGAGTTGGAATCCGGTCTCCTTGAAACGCTGCCTGGATACCCATCATCCAAACCAGGAACTGCAAAATTGGGTCCCGCACTTCCGAGTAGCCGGCCTCGTAGTACCTGATGGCACGGCGTATGCTGGGCGGGCCGCTCTTATACATCCTTGTGAATGCCGGCATCACCCTTCGCAATTCCGTTAAGTCGCGCATGCGCACGCGATTCAGGACCTCCGATTCCGGCACATTGATCATGCTTACATCTGGATGCGTGAATCGAAGAACATAGGGCTTGCCGTCTTCTTGCAGCTCGTATTGGATGGCCACAAACCGGGCCCGGGTCGGACGGATGATTCGTAAGCACACAAACACTTGTTGGACCAAATCCTGCGACTCGAGTTCGCTCTTTTCAGCTACCTGTTCCGATTTGAATGCGTGGACGAGCGCAAAAGACATGTCAGCGAGCTTGGAACGTTCGTCCTCTGCAACATAACGCTGCCAAAGATCGAAACTTGTTTTTGAAAATTTGTCTTTCACCGATTCGACGGACGTGCCGGGGAAAATGGCGAATGGCTTGGTGAGTTCCTCAAGATTGTGGTCCCCCTCAATAGGAGCTATCGTGAATTTCTGTCTTGAGGACACGCTATTCACACCCTGATTCACACCGTGAGTCGCGACAATTCCTTGTGTTTTCCGTACCATGGTTCAGACCCCTAACGCTTCCCCAGAGATGGGCGCGTTGCGGCCCCCCGCCCGGCGCTATTCTCTGTTGAGAGACTTGTTGCCGAGGAGCGATCTGATACCTCGGTGTGTGATGATGGGCGCTGCGCTGAGGCAGGTCCTGAGTTCGTCTCACTGCTTCCACCAAAGTGAGAGACGGCATTCCGAATACGCCGTTCTTCCTCACGCTTTTTGCCACGCCATTCGTCCAAGCGTACCTTTTCGCTGACAAGCTCTTTGTCATTGGTTTCTATTCGCAGCCGGAGCTTTTCGATGAGGCGATCAATTTCAGCCTGGGTTTCCTGATTGTGCTGTTGCTTTGCAGCTTTATAACTTTGGAATGCCTGCTGCTGGCGAGTTTCGAAATCATTCAGCGCGTGCTCGCGCCTGGCAGCGTCTTCGATGACATCATTGAGCTGCACATTGCTCACTTCCAGCGCCATCATCACAGCCGCACGTTTAGCTTCGGGTGCAAGATCACGAATGTGCACGGAGCCCAGCATCTCCGCAATCTTCAAGATAGAAAATCCATGTTTGGGCACGCTAACGCCGGCTTGTGCGTAGACCTCCGAGAGGCCCGGGGTTTGGATCGTGGGCACAGCGGCTGGCTCGCTCGGCTCGCTGCTTGAAGAAGTTGCAGCCATTTGCATGGGGAGAGCTTCCCGCAAAATCAGATCTGGCACGCTCGCTATCATAGCGGGCTCCAAACCAGACGGGTCATCGAACTCGGTGGCGGCCTGTAAAACGGAAGGTTGTGTGGTCATGTTGCAACTTCTTTCCCGGAAGCTAGTCATCCGTAGATTTTTTTGGGGGTAATTCCGGGGGGAACAACTGGGGGCCAGACTTTCTAATTACGCGAGTCTGGGTCTACGTTGATAGCATAGATTTAATATACGATAAAACGCAAGGTTACTCTAGTAACATCCATTGTCACCCCCCAGTCACCCCATGCGGTCCTGATTATCTGCCCATCGGGCGCTATTAAACCATTTAGAATCAATACTTTTGATAGCACCGCCAGCCCATCGGCAGCACAATAACTTACAATAACTATAGTTCCGTCTCTTTCGGGTTGAGCTTGCTCCAGAATTCGTTGGCCCGAACGGGCGTACGCAGACGTAAAAGGAATCGTGGTTACTACGGTAACTTGTCAGACGTATCTGGTCGTGAGAAAGTAACCGCAAACCCCCTCCTTTTTGTCCCCCTTTAATTTTGCCCCCTTGGAGTTTTAAATGCTTGGAGATTCTTCAAAAGTCCTCAAATACTTGGAGACCCGGAGCTTAGATAATTGTCACTCTCTCTTTGGTCACAGCATCGGAGCAGGGGCGTGTATCCTTTGCGTTCGGCAGCTTGAACAACTTTCACTCGGAGCCGAACGCAATGTTTGACGTCAGATTCTCAACGATGGATGACCAGCAGTTAGCCAAGCAGATCTGCCAGGAAATAGAGTCACGCTGGAGAGCGTGGCAGATCGAACTTCTTGTATTGGCTAACAATCGCAACTGGGACGCGCTGAAAGAGCAGATCAAACGCGGGCCTTCAGCCGGTCGCAAGCCGGTAAACGGGGCGAAGGGCTGATAAGAGGTTACTCTTGTGGCCCAAAACATCCGCATTGCCGTATAGTTTGGTCATATGCTCGCTATGAATTCGAGCATGCGCGAGAATTCTTTTCGTAAAGAGTCCTTATGATGCCCTCAGGGTTAGCTCCCACCATTGACGAGTACCTGCGAAAAAGATTGATGCCGGTCGAGGGCGCGATCCCCCACCTGCCTGGAATTGAAATGTACGGCAATTCCATTCCAGCAGGGCAAGTGGGTGGCGACCTTTTTGAGTACATCAACTTTCAGCAGCGCTACAACATAGACGCCCGCATCGCGCGTACGCAGAAGCTGTCGAAGGAGTACCTGGAGCCTCTACCCGATGGCGCGAGCCCACGCAATGAAGTTGACCTGCACGTGCAGTGGATGGAATCAAAGCCTGGCTGCACCCCAGAAGACACGATGCAGTACAGAAAGGCGAAGTGCTCAGAGCAGATGCGAATTGCCGAGAACCTGCATGAGCTTTACACGACTGCCGGAGTTCTGCTGGTGGACGCACAAGGACATGGAGTGATCGCAGCTAAGATCGCCTCAACAGTACATGACACCTTCCACGCTCTGATGCTTACCGAGCTCGATCGCAACGGGAAAACCACAACTGACTTAATTGAGAAGATCAACCTGAGGCTGGCGCAATCGGTCACCGCAAGAAACGCCCTGGGAGGAAGCCCCGACGCTTCACGCGAGATCGCGACCATGCTGTACGGCGAGATAGGACCGGACGGAGATTTCCGTTTTGTCAATTTCGGGCACCCACCGCCGCTGGTCTTCTCCGCCGAATACGGCCGGTTCATGGAAATCGATAGGGACCGTATGGTGCGATTCTTCGCCCTGGGCCTCGAAATTCCCGAGGATAATCCCGACAGAAGCAAGTACGTCTCTATAAAGCTCCGGAAAAGACAGATCGCCGCATCCGATTTGGCAGAGATTACGCTCATGGGCCCGGGAGACATCCTGTTTCTCTACACCGACGGTGTTTATGACGGCAGCGATGAGCAGGACAGGCAGGAAATAGAACAGATCATCCGAGACCGCAAACAGCAACCGGCAAAAGATATTTGCAGAGCAATCCTGGATTATGCCTTGAAGAAAGACCAATACCTGCAGAAAATCGGCGAAGCCGATCGGATTGACGACAAGACCGCATTCATCATTAAACGTGCATAACAGCAGGCGCGCATAACAGAAGCGTGCACGACCACCTGTCCCCTTGTTCTATAATCCTGCCTCAAGGAAACCAGACTTGATGAAATCCATCATCGCAATCCTTCTCTTTCCTGCCATTGCCTGCGCGCAGTCCGTAACCGGCGAGCCCCGGGTGGTGCGTTACCAGCTCAAACCCAGCGAGCTTAAATATACCTATGCGGCGTCGTATGCTCCAGTCGCGCGGCTGAAATCCGGCGACATTCTGGAAACTAATACCGTGGATTGCTTCGGCAATGCTATCCAGAAGCCGGGAGACACGTTGAGCATGGCTAAGGGAGATAATCCGCTCACCGGTCCTTTTTTTATTGAGGGCGCAGAGCCGGGAGACACTCTGGCCATCAAGATCCTCTCTCTTGAAGTGGACGGCAATCAGGGAGTCGGCGCGCTGGCGCCTGGCTTTGGCGCCATCAACTCCACCAACTACACGCCCATGCTGAATCCTCCGATCAAAGAAAAGATCTGGTTCTATCCCATCGACCACGCCGGCAACACCGCAACCTTTCAGGCGCTGGATTCCAAGTACACGGTGAAGATTCCGCTGCATCCTTTCTTCGGCTGCATTGGCGTGGCTCCTGCGGGAGGCGAAGCCCGCAGCTCCGTGGTTCCCGAAGCTTTTGGCGGCAACATGGATTCCCCCGAAGCCAGCGTGGGCAACACCGTCTACTTTCCTGTGAACGTCTCCGGAGCAATGTTGTTTCTGGGCGACGGTCATGCCGCCATGGGCGACGGCGAGGTCGCGGGCACGGCCATTGAAGTGCCGCTGCGCTCGCGCGTGCAGGTGCGCGTGATCAAAGGCCAGACTATCAATTGGCCGCGCTTTGAGAATGACGACTACATCATGACCGTCGGTGCCTACCGTCCGCTGGACGATGCTTTGCGTATCGCTTTTACCGAGCTGGTCGGTTGGATCCACAAAGACTACGGGCTCTCTGAGATGGATGCTTACGAGCTGCTGTCAAAAGTTGCCGAGATCCACCTGAACGAGATGGTTGATCCCAACTACGTTGTCGTGGCCAAAATCAATAAGAAGTTTTTGCCAAATCCGGCGAAGTAAAAGTTGATCGAGGTCTTGCCGAATGAAGTCTTATCGGAAGACGGTTCCACAACATTTTTAACCCTAAAAAATTTGGGAGGCACATGCGTCAAACTATCCTTCTCGCTTTTCTGCTGGCATCTTCGGTTTTCTTGTTTGCGCAGTCGCAACCGCCGGCATCTTCTTCCAGCACTCCTTCCGGTACTCCGCAAACCTTCAAGCTGTCAGCCACTCCCAAAACTGTCGCCTGGGGATACTACGACGCTGCGGCCCCGCCGGTGCTGCATATCCACTCGGGCGACACCGTGGTGTTTGACACACTCCTCACCAACAGCCCAACCGGGCTGGAGCGGGCAGGAGTGCCCCCAGAACAAGTACAGCAGAACCTGCGCGATATTTATAAAGAGGTCACCAACAAAGGACCGGGCGGACACATTCTCAACGGTCCGGTTTACGTTGAAGAAGCCGAACCGGGCGATACCCTGGAGGTACGCATCCAGAAGATCGAGTTGGCCATTCCATATGCCTACAACGGATTCGGCCCTAATCGCGGATTTCTGCCGGAAGATTTTCCCTATCGCAAGATAAAGATCATTCCTTTGGACAAGGAGCGCATGGTAGCGACATTCGCTCCGGGAATCGAGATCCCGCTGCATCCCTTTTTCGGCAGCATGGGCGTGGCTCCGCCGGAATCCTTCGGACGCATTGACAGCGCTCCGCCGGGAGTCCACGCCGGCAACATGGACAACAAAGAACTGGTGGCAGGGACCACGCTTTACCTCCCTGTGCACGCGCGCGGGGCGCTGTTTGAAGTAGGCGATGGCCACGCGGGACAGGGCAACGGCGAAGTGGATATCACAGCCATGGAGACGTCGCTCGTAGGCACGCTGCAGTTCATCGTGCACAAGGGGACCAACCAGAAATATCCGCGCGCAGAAACGCCTACGCATTACATCAGCATGGGGTTCCACCAGGAGCTATACGAAGCTACCCGCATCGCCGTGCGCGAGATGATTGATTTTCTGATGGCTGAAAAACATCTCAGTCACGATGATGCTTACATGCTGACCAGTGTGGCAGGTGACGTTGACATCACCGAATTGGTTGATGGCAACAAGGGTGTACACGTCATGATGCCCAAAGCGCTCTTTACAAAATAGGGGGAATAAAAGCGTCCGCTGCGCCGAAGCGTACTCCGAGGATTTCGTATCCGTCTCCCTGTTTGCTGGGCTCCGCTATGGAGTAGGCGCAATAGGCTTAATGATCTCATCCAGCAAATTCGGTTGTGCGTCGTTCCGAACCAGGTGAGGATAGCGAATGCCATCATGATAGTTCACCTGAAACGTGCTGTAATATTCCCCATTTTCCACCAGCAGGGCAATCGGCTGCTGGCTGTTGACGGAACGGCGTAGGGCGGTGCGCATCACGTCCTTGGAATACTTGCGCCCATTCACTCCTAGCAGCTTCATTCCCGCGCCCACGCCCGCGGCATAAGCTGGAGACCCTGGAATCACATCCAGCAGTTCGCCCTCTTTGGAAATAATCATTCCTAGAGAGAAGCTCAGGTCAAGGTTTTCGCTGACTTTTTGGCGGGCTTCCATGGTCGTATTTTTTTCTTCCGTATAGACCAGCTTCCAGCCCCCATTCTCGATGCCGCCCAGCGGCGCATAAGCAGACTTTGAATCCAGCCGCTGGCGCAGAAATCCCGCCCAGTCATAGGGAGTCACCTGATTGAGCGCAGCCACAACATCCTCGAACTTGTACGGTACGACAGTGGGCGGGCCGCTTTGGCCACCGTAGAAGAGGCGGCAGAAATCATTGAGTGATTTCTGCGAGTGCGTCTGCTGGCGGATGAGCGTATCCACTTCCAGCCAGATCAGGAAACCCTCAGGATAGTAGTCGGCAGAGCGCCGCCAATTCTGCCATTCAGGCACAGAGCCATACAGAATTTGCACGGATGTCGCCGTATCCTGCAAAGGACGCCACGTGCGCCCAGCGCGATGATCCAGCATGGCCGCGGTGTAGGCTGCGCTCTCCCGCCATTGTTCCGGCGAGCGTAATCCGATGCGCGCTGACAGAATGTCCCCAAGGTAATCCGTAAGCCCCTCGTAAACCCACAGCAGGTCGCCTTTCATCGGCTCCTGGTAGTTGGGAGTGACCAGCCCGGCCGGGCGGCGATACTTGCCGTTCCACGAGTGCACAAATTCGTGCGGAAGCAGATCGGCTTCAAGGTTGTGCCGGTCTGGATCGCTGAAGTTTTCTTCCGAAGCGCCGTTGTCGCTGGATTCGTGGTGCTCCAATCCATGATGCGCGGTCTGGTCGCTGAGCGTCAGCAGAAAGTGGTATTTCTCGTAATGGCGTGCGCCAAAAAGTTTCGCGGTCTCTGCCACCAGTTGCTTGTAGCTGGCCAGGTCTTTGTCCGTGATCTCGACCGAGGCTTCGCTCTCGCCCACCATATCAATCACGTGCAGAGGCGTTTCACCCGGCTTGCTGAGCTGAACCTGGCGGTAAATCGCTCCCGCGATCAGCGGAGAATCCACCAACCGGGTGAGTGAAACCTGCAGAAAATCCACGGAACTGCCAGACTGCTCAAGCGGCGTGAGCGCAGTGCCGAACTTCCAGCCATCGGGCAGCAGAATTGAGGCTGCCACCTGAACGTCATCGGTAGCTGCTCCCTGCGGATACAGCACCACCTGATTCCAGAGCAGGTCAAGCACCTTGGAGGAAGCCGCTGAGTTCTTGCCGTTGTAAGTCACGGTGTCGTACGCAGCTTCCACTTCGCGGACACCGGCAGGCACCTGCAGATGGAAGGCATACATATCCACCAGATCGCGCTGCCATTCCAATTCCTGACCTTTCGCCTTGATGTGAAGTCCCATCAGGTTCTGGATGGGCCCGGTTGGGCGGTGGTTCCCGGGAATCCATTTGGGATAGACCAACGTTACGTCTCCGGCATTGACCGGGATGGTTATGGTGGAATGCAGAATGTTGCGCGGAGCGTCCGTGGCATCAACCTTCAGGCGTTCAGTGATCGTGTTCTGCCCGGCGGCGAGGGACGCGCACAAAAGCAGAACGGCCCCGAAATAGCGGTTTCTCATATTTTCTCCAGGTGGTCTGTCTGACTCACACGTTCCAGAGTCTCCAAGTATGTGAAACCAGTAATGCTACTCGTTTGGCGGAATGCAGTAAAATCTGCCGGCGCGGCGCGGGGCGACCAGCGAAGAAAATTTCTACCTGAATCTTTTGTTAGGAGTAGGCTACAGGTGCGATAATTTCGCAAGAGGATACGATCCATGAATCGAAGAACTGCTCTCCTCGCACTGTGGATGCTGGTGCTCGCCGCTTTGCCAGTCGGCCGGCTGTCGGCACAAGCTGACAAGAAAGACGTTCCGGAACCGTCAATCAAGGTCGGGGATGAAGCTCCCGATTTTACCTTGGTCGATCAGAACGGTAACAAGATCACGCTCAGCAGCTTTCGCGGCAAGAAGAACGTTGCGCTCGCGTTTTACATCTTCGCCTTCACCGGTGGTTGAACCAAACAGATGCAGAACTTCCAGCAGAACCTCGAAAAGCTGGAAGCTGCAGACACCCAAGTCTTGGGTGTGAGCATGGATAGCCCTTTCAGCAATAAGGCGTGGGCAGACCAGATCAAAATAACTTTTCCGCTATTGAGTGATTGGGGAGGAGAAACCGTTCGCAAGTATGGTGTCTATAACCCCAAATACAAAGCTGCGCGCCGCGTAAATTACGTGATTGACAAACAAGGCAAAGTCATTGAAATGCAAGTGGACAGCGAGGCCATTGATCCCACGAAGATCGTGACCCTCTGTGAGCGCAGAACGCATAAGCAATAAACGCGAGAGCCGAGTAGCGAAGCCCTGAGCGCAAACCAAGGAACAGCGTTGCGGAGTCCTTAGAAACGGGTGAGCGAAAAGTGAGCGCCGTACAGCGCGAACTTTTCGCGAGGGCGCAGCGGCTTGCCGCGGAGCCCTTAGAAAGATGCCGCTGGAATAATCTTAAGTTGAATACTCCGGCTGCTATTCTCCTCCAGGCTCACCAGCTCCCCCTGGTCTTCGAAGCGTTTCAGGAACTCCGGGTCCTGATATGCACCGGTATCTATTCCTTGCCAGGCAAACAGTTTGTAGTCTCCCGGAGTAATGCCTTCCAGGCTGAAGCCGCCCGCTGAATTTGTGGTTGTGCTCTTGTAAAGATCGCCTCGCTGGCGCTGTGCCGGAACCAGCACAACCAGGGCGCCGCCGCTGGGCAGTTGCTTATCGTTCACGACTACACCCGAAACCTGCGCGGCTGCGGTGCTCACGAGAATGCTAAATGCACCGCCAGCACCACGGGTAAGGTCAATTTCCGATGGAAAAAACTCCTGTTCGCCGACGCGCACCGATTTCACGTAGCTGTTCCGGGGCAGGCCGCTCACGGAGAGCACGTAAGTGTTCGGTACGACGTTGGTGATTGAGAATGCGCCGTCCCTGCCTACCGGGCTGGCCTCTGCCCCACCTTCATCATGCGACTGCAGAGCCACGCCTATGTGGGAGAGGTCCAACGCACTCTGCCCGTCTACGCGCACGTGGCCATACAGGTCCACTCCTGGGCTGAGTGCCAGCGCAATATCCGGCACTCCGGCACCGGTCACGGCAAGTTGCTGCCTCGCGGAAAGCGGCCGGGACCCGCCAAAAGCGCTGGCCGCCAGTACGTATGTGCCCGGAGCGACGCCGTGGATTTCAAATTTGCCGGTTTCGTCATGGTACTCCGCATCCTGCCGGATAAACTTGAGCGGAAGAGTGGAATCACGCGGCACCAGCGAGACCCTGACGGAATTGCCAGCAGGTGGATTCAGGATGGTTCCACTGATGGTGACCCGGCGCGCCTTGGTAGCCATAATATCAATATTGCTGAGCGTGCTGCCCGCGGTCAGTTCCAGAGGCGTGGCGTTGCCCAGGTCGGTTGCATCCTGGTAATAAATCAACCCAGAATCTTCGTCCGTTGGCTGCGTGCCTGCCGGCATGAAACTGGGGATCGTGGCGGCAATGTAGTATCGCCCTGCCGGCAGGTCGTAGAGCCGGTACTCGCCCAAATCATTGGTCTTTATCTTGCCGAGTCTTTCAATTTCGCGCTTACCGTTCGAGAAGAACGAGCGAATGGCAGAGACAATCGCATCCGGCACGGCATCGCCATCAGCGTCGAGTACCCGGCCTGCGATCACACCCAACGGAACCACTTTCACCGTGAGGTCGAGCTTTTGCTCGCTCGCCAGGCTAAAGACGGTGCCGAGCCCGCTGGCCCCCGGCGCTCCATATTGTGTGTAAGCAAATCCACTCCGTTGTACTGCTAAACGATAGTTGCCGGGTGCGACGGCATCGAATGAGAAATGGCCATCCGCATCGGTGTTGGCAACAAAAGATGGTGCGGCGTCTTCGTCGGTTTCACTGGCCTCCGCCTTGCTCAGCGCCACGTGGGCCTTCTTAACGGGCTCGCCCGTGGTCGCGTTCAGTACCCGGCCAGTCACGACCGCCTTTTTGGGCGGATCCGCGCTCTGTGCGAGTGAATAGGGCAGCGCAAGCGACAGTAATGAAAGATAAAAAAATAATCTAAGTTTCATGATCGGGTATTGAATCTCTATTATTTTAGCCTCGCGAGTCGGAGTCCGCAGCAATCCCGGTGTTGGTTTGATGCAGTAAAGAGGACGTAGCAGCCCTGTTTTGACTGAAGAAAATCACATTTAAATTGCACAGCTAGTTCCATAAACAGTTTTCGGAAGGGCACGGCTGCTAGCCTATGGCTTTAGCCATGGGTGAGCGAAGCGAAGAGTGCCATTTAGAGCCTTTAAAAATGCGGACTTTAGCACCTGAAGTTTTTCAAAATTCACCACAGAGATCACATCCCGCAAGTTTCTTGAATCGTTGGTTCTAAAAAAACGCCCGGGGCCGTCGGCCACGGCCCCGGCGCGCGGGCATAGAAGCCTGATGTCGGCGGAGCCCTCAGAGAAACGGGTGAGTAAAAAGTGAGCGCCGTGCTGCGCGAACTTTTCGCGAGGGCACAGCAGCCCTCCTTTGGCTGCGGAGCCCTCCAATAGAAGCCGAAAACCAAGTGGGTGAAAACGAGCCGCCAGGGTTCCTTACTCCACGAACCCTGAAAAACTAAGGAGGCGCGCGGTACAACGTGATCACCCACCTCGGATGCGCTACAACTCCAGTGACACTACCGGTTGCACTTGTTGCCCGTTGTAAAGATCCGCGAAGTGTTGACCGGCAAACCCGCAGGAGGGTCAACGATAATGTGGACATTGGTCAGCGTCAGCTTATCTTCGCAAGCGGTTACTTTGCCGCCGGCGCCGCTCTTGGGTCCTTCCATCCATCCATCAAACTCGTTGATTCCGGCCTTCAGCTCGCCGTCGCAGCCCACTCCCTGAACGGGAATGCCGCCTGGACCTGAACTGGTGCAGTCATCTTCCATAATGAAGTAATCCTGGATCGGAGCGGGAATGTAGATTTTCTTTCCCGGCTTCATCACGTTCTGCACCTGCGGAGCTACGGCGAAGGTGATTGGATCTTGAAATGTACCCTTTCCGCCTGCGCCAGAGTGGATTACCGGATGAGCAATCGCTCTGCCCGGAGGAGAGTTATCAACCTGGGAGTACCACGTCAATAAATCCAAGGTGAAAGGTCCCTTTGAAGGGATGGCTTTTGCTTTTTTGTTGGCCGCTAGCGCGGACGAAACGAAGAGAACCACAGTAATGGCGCTGACCGTGAGCAGCGCCGCAAGTATACGTCGAGAGGCTGAGTGCATTCGAAGCTCCTTAGTCTTTTCCGAATTTCACTTCTGATTGCGATTTCACATTCTCTGGAACGTTTCATTTAGTAAAACGTTTAATTGAAACGTTTTAATGTGGGCATAAGTATCCCTCAGATTTTTTCTTTGTCAAGAAAAAAAATTAACAGAACGCTAACAATAATGAACCGTGATTTCATTGAAGCGTACTCAGGGGAATCAGGAGGATTGCGCCGGCGCGGAAGCCGCCGCTTTCGCTCGAGCCCGCTCAACGGTGGCGTAGATGGCCCAGCCCAGGAGGACAACGCCCATGGGAAGCACCGTAAATTGCGATGCAATGAAAGTTGCCAGGCGGAAGCGGATGTCATCAGGCATGTGGGCCGCTCCTGAAACGAAAAGCGACAGCAGCGAGGCCAGCACTCCAATCATCAAGCCGCCTGCGTTAATCAGGCTGACGCGCCAGCCAGCGCGCAGTCCATACACCAGCAGGTTCAGCAATGACCCTGCTCCCAGCCATATCACTACAATGAGAAGTGCGCGGGTAACGTCAGATTCCGGCATCTCCATCTCCGGCATAATCATTTTCATGGCGATAAAAAAGCTGAGTGAAGCGGCGGGAGCTACAACAGTGATAGCTGTCCAGAGGGCGGGGAGCAGGTGGCACAAAAAGGCTTTCGCAGTCAGGCCAGCAGTCGAAGCATTCGCCACTTGGGCTTTGCGAATTTCTCGTGGAACAAAATAGAACCAAAGTGCCAGCGCCGCAAAGAAAAGGCCGATCGTGCTGATGGCTGGAGCGGCTTCCGTAAATGAGATGATGATCTCAAACGGACACCAGATCGCTAACAAGACCTTGAAGGTACTCCAGCCGCTTTGAAAAGCTTGCGGCCCAAGCAAAGCCGAAGGATTGCGCAAAGAGTAAGGATTGGCCATTGTCTGTCGTCCTGTGAAAAGTTTTATCACGCTTGATTTTTTGCCCAGGAGATTCGGTAAAGATGTCCTGTTTTTTGGTCAAGCACCAACAGTCCGTCTGGTGCCATCCGCAGCGTTCCGCCCAGGCCAATCACCAGGGGGAAAGCCACTCCCCCGCGCAGCTGATAGACCATGTTCTGTGACGCAAAGAAAGTGTCATCTCCCTGGGTGGCAAGACCAACAATCCGGTCATTGGCTTCGGGAAGATCGAGCAGCATGAGAGGACGCGCGGCTCCCGCCTGGAGAAACAATGAACTATCCACAGCGAAGAAATGCCTTTGCGGGCTGCCGGCCGCCGTCTCTACGCCCTCGGTAGGACCGAGCAGTGGCTCCAGCGTTCCTTCTTCAGGGACGAGGGAGTAAAGGCTGCTCTCTCCATTGCTCGTCAGTAAAAGCTGCTCCTCGTCTTCGCTGGGCAAAATCCTGCTGACTGGCACAGGCAGAGGGCCCACATCGTGAAGGGTGTCATCGGCCCAAAAGGCCAGGTGCCCTTCCGTTGTCTGCACGGCCAGGGCCCCTTTCACGAAAGTGAAAGACTGTACATCGTCAGCCAGTTTTTCGCCGTTGCTGGGATCGTAGAGCGCGTTGCCAGTGCGAACCACTATGTTCCCATCCCGGGAAACATCAAAATCCTGGATCTCCGTTGAAGGCAGGCTGCCGCTCCAGGGGTAAACAGCGACCGTGACTCCGGGAGCAGTGGTAAATGATGCCTCCTCTCCGTAATTTTTCTGCTGCTGCTGATTGTGGCTCCAGACCAGCCAGGTGGTCCCTCCCACTACGATCGCGATGCCGATGCTCCAGGCAGAAATTTTCATCAGCAGGCGGAGGGGCTTTGCGATTTCCGGCGGCGGCGGCGTGAGATCTGGAGCAGCAGAGGCCATGGTCAGTGGCTTTCCGCCTTTCTGTCCAGGGCTTTTTTTCTCTGCTCCTGGACGCCTTCTGCGCTTCCTTTAAGCAGCAGTTCCGTGCCTTTGTTTGCTCCCGCTTCAATATCAATGGAGATGGCCTTCTTGAAAACCTGGTAACCGGCCTTACCGATGGTCTGTTTATCTGCGACTGAAAGATGGCGCATGATGTCGCCTGCAATGTGCTCCACTTTTTGCGAGGCGTAATGCCCCGCGGTAGCGGCCAGTCCCTCCAGCAGCGTGTTCTCGCTGCTCACCGCTTGCCATGTGAACTCGGCCTGTCCTATAGGCATGTCATTCCCGGTCTCCTGCTCCATGTGCCGCAAGGCGTCGTAGGAAGGATCTCCGGGTTGGAGGTGGCCCTGTTCCTTGAGCCGCTTCAGCGCAAGCGCGTAATCCCCGATTAAAAGAATGTTGCGGCTGATCTCTTTGGTGCGCTCATCCACGCCCGCAGTGATAACGTCGGCCGCCGTCATGGCGATGCCGGGAGCTTCTGTGCTGACGACGAATTTCTTGAAGGCGCCGGCGGCAAATTCCTGCCCCAGACCTTTGAATGCCTTGTTTGGGTCTTGCTGGTTCCCTGGCCCGGGTTTTGTTCCGCTGACAGGAATGATTTGTGCTAAAACCTTCGCGCGCGTAGCCGCTTCTTCACATTTGCTGGTAAAAGTTGCCTGGTCCTGCTCCAGATTGGTTCTTGTTTCTTCCAGCACTGTGCGCCGGGAAGCCAGTGGACCTACTTCATCATCAAGAGCGGATTTTTCTTCATCCAGCTCCTTGTATCGTTTTTCTATTTTGTTCTGACGTTCTTCGAGCTGGCGCGCTTCTGCATCCAGTTGGTTCTTCTCAGCATTGTAAGCCGCGCAGACGCCAGGGTTATCCGGGGGATAAACACATTGGTTTGCCTGGTGCCTCCCAAATCGCTCGTTGAAATCCACAATTTGCTTTTGCAGGCTTTCGTTCTCTTCGTTCAGATCTTTGTATTTACCCTCGAGAGTATCCTGGCGGGTTTTTAGCCAATTCTCCGAATGGGAGAGCAGATCTTCGTCTCCTTGAAGCGCCACGGCGCGGGAATCGAGCTTGCTGCTCTCGTCGCTCAGCTCCTCCGACTGCTTGGTCAAGGCCCTGAGTTCCTCCCCTATTTCCGGAGGCAAATTGTCAACCGTCCACCCATCTCCGAACTTCTGCGGAAGCAGGGCTTTGGCATTTTCGAATTCCGTGGAAAAATTTTGAAAGCACTCTCCTGCCGTTGAAGTATCTGCGGCGCAAAGCGGGAGAAGACATCCTGCCAGCCCCAACAGGAGAAGCAATTTCGTAATTCGCAGGCAGATCATGAGGAGAACCCTTGTCATGATGACGGGGCACGGGCCTCGCCAATTCTGGTCTAGCTGCCCGGCTTGGGCCTTTGACTCCCAAGTCCGAGACTACGAAAACTTATGGAAAACGAGAAAAGAGTGGACGCAGTTTATGTCCAAGACCACGCCATGTCAAGCACACCAAAAAATTACCCAAATTATTGGATTCTAGAGCTGGACCGGTTTAGGAATTTCCCATTGTGGTAAACAATAATCTTTGTCTCCAAACCTTTACTGCGACTCTGATGCAGAATCGGATTTCCGAAGAGCAGGTGATATCTCTTCTTTCACGATGCGGGCTTCTTCCCGAAGGGTAACAACCGCAAGCCGGGTCTCCTGCACCAGCAAGACTGAGCCTGTGGATAATCCAACGAATCCAACGATGCCTGCGCCCAAACTGAAGAAAGCAATCAACTGAAAAGGAAGGCCGTGACTCGTCGAAGCCAGGCTTGCACCAAAAACTGCAACCAGACTCGCAGCGGCAAATGCGCCCACTGCCATATAAAAGAATGTCATGCCACGCACCAGCCTGTCGGCCCGCTTTTCCAGGCGGCCCAACTGGCGCAAATACATCTCGTTCAAGGGTGTGTCGGTGGAATCTTTACGCAACTCGTCGGCGAGCTGCCGGGTGCGGTCAACCACACGCGCCAGACGATTACCAGTACCCAACGCAAGCACCGAAGCCGCGTTGGTAAACACCGCCGGAGCTGCAATGAAAGTGAGGATGGCCAGCGGGCTGTCGCTGATGGGAGTAACCATGGGTGCTTATTTTACGCTGAGCAACCGAATCCATGCATGGTGCTTTCTGATCAACCGAACTGCGCAGAGCCAATGGTATTTCGCGTTGCGAAACAAAACCTTCGCGCGCTCTTTTGCCCTGTAATCTTTATGGTGTTAAGATTCGCAAGCCATGATACCCAATTTCCGCACATTGCTCTGCGTTATTATGTTTTCTATCGTAAGCTGGGCGCAAAGTCCGGCGCCGCTTGTTCAAAACATCTTTCATCGCAACACCGTCTCGCTGAACGGCGACTGGCACTACATCGTTGATTCGCACGATATAGGTGTAGGCCGGCACTACTATCTCAACGCCCGACCCGGAACATCTACCGCTGTGGTGGAATACGATTTCGCTGTTTCCCCGACTTTGCAAGTCCCCGGCGACTGGAATTCGCAACACCCCGAGCTGCTCTTGTACGAGGGCACGGTGTGGTATGAAAAATCTTTTGTTTACCATCCCCAGCCTAATCGCAGCACGTTGCTCTATATCGGCGCGGCCAACTATCGCGCCCACGTCTGGATCAACGGCCAATCTCTTTGTGAACACGAAGGCGGCTTCACTCCCTTTAATTGCGATGCCACGCCGTTGCTCAAAGACGGTGAGAATGTCGCGATCATCTCGGTCAACGATACCCGCCATACCGATGATGTCCCGGCGCTGGCTCCCGACTGGTGGAATTATGGCGGCATCACCCGTGATGTGATGCTGGTCGAAGTGCCGCAGACGTTCATTACCGACTATGCAGTCCAGTTGGAGCGCGGCAGCACAAACCACATCGCAGGATGGGTCCGCATTGCAGGTGCGCCGGCATCGCAGAAAATTACGGTCCGCATTCCCGAATTGGACCTAACACAAACTGCAACTGCAGGCGATGACGGTATCGCGCACCTCGCCTTCGATGCTCCCAAACTGCAGCTTTGGTCTCCCGAGAACCCGAAGCTCTACAAAGTTGAGATTGCCTCTGATGCCGACCGCGTCAGTGACGAGATCGGCTTCCGCAGTATCGAAGTTCGCGGCACCGAGATTCTGCTCAACGGCCATCCCATATTTCTGCGCGGCATTGATACACACGAAGAAGCGCCGAACCGATCCGGCCGCGCCCACGGCGATGACGACGCGCAAATCATGCTGGGTTGGGTGCGCGACCTGGGCTGCAACTTTGTGCGTCTGGCACACTACCCCTACGACGAGCACATCATCCGCATGGCCGATCGCCTCGGATTTATGCTGTGGGAAGAGGTCCCGGTCTACCAGACCATTGATTGGAGCACCCCCGCCGTCCTCAATAAAGCCAAACAACAGCTCACCGAGCTAATTACCCGCGACCGCAACCGCGGCGCCGTGATCATGTGGTCGGTGACCAATGAATCGCGGGCAACGCCCGAGCGCAATGCCTTTGTCCGCGAACTAATTAAGACCGCGCGTTCGCTCGATTCCACTCGGCTGGTCACTGCCGCCACGAATCAATTCACCCGGCCCGATCCCCACACCCTCGTGCTGAACGATCCTATCGTTGACGATCTCGATGTCTGGGGCATCAATGAGTATGTTGGCTGGTATTACGGTGTGCCTGCAGACCTCGACACCATGAAATGGTCTGTGCCTGACAACAAGCCTATGATCGTCAGCGAATTTGGCGGCGAAGCCAAGCAAAGCATGCACGGCCCGATTGACCAACGCTGGGCAGAGGAGAACCAGGAAGAAATTTATAAGCACCAGATCACCGCGCTGCAAAAGATTCCGTTTCTGCGTGGCATGACGCCGTGGGTGCTCAAGGACTTCCGCTCGCCGAACCGCCAACTGCCGGTCTTGCAGGACGGATACAACCGCAAAGGGCTTATCTCCGACAGCGGCCAGCGCAAGAAAGCGTTCTACGTGCTGCAGCAGTTCTACCAGGGCATGGCCGCACAAGCTGCATCTGTCGGGAAGTAGTTCTCCATGGCAGCTTCAGAAACTGAGGAGATCTTCACCCAGATCTATCGCACGAATGCCTGGCGTGATGCTGAATCCCGCTCCGGACCGGGATCTACTGTCTTTCGTACTCGTCTGTTGCGCCCTCGGCTGACCGAACTGGTGCACAAATTGGGAATACGCTCGCTGTTGGATGTGCCCTGCGGTGATTTCAACTGGATGCGCCTGACGGAGCTGTCTTCGGTTGAATACATCGGTGCCGACATTGTTCCCGATTTGATAAGCATGAATAATTCATTGCATGCGCGACCGGGCCGCAGCTTCATTCAACTCGATATGATTCGCGGGCCTCTGCCCAAGGTGGATTTGATCCTGTGCCGCGACGGCATCGTCCACTTATCTTTTGCCGATATCGCTGTGGCGCTGTGCACGATTCGGCAAAGTGCCTCGAACTATCTTCTGATCACTACGTTTACCGCTCACGGCGGCAATGATGACGCCCCCACAGGAGGCTGGCGGCCATTGAATCTGGATATCGCGCCCTTTAGCTTTCCCGCTCCCTTGCTCACTCTCGCCGATGGACCGCGCCCGGATGGCACATATCCCGACAAAATACTGGCTCTTTACCGCATCGCCGATCTGCCCGACCGAACTTGCGTCATGCAATCACATTCAGGGGAAAAAGCGTCAGGAGCAACGACATAACCAGCAAAGGTCGCACATTTTACGTTCGTGCTTCTGGTACTGCGCGCTCACTCGCCTCTGCCGTGAACATGCTAGCGGGAGAGAAGCCTAAAGGTCCCGCCAGCAGCCTGCTGGGGAATGTTGCCTGCGCTGTGTTGTACTGCCGCACCGACTCGTTGTAGAACTGCCGAGCATAGGCGATGCGGTTCTCGGTTGAGCTGAGTTGCTCCTGCAGCAATTGGAAGTTCTGTGCCGCACGCAAGTCAGGATATTTCTCGCTGCGAACCAGCAGATTGCCGATAGCACTGGTCAGCAACATTTCGGCGGGGATGCGCGCGCCGGGATCTGTGCCCGAAGCCATAACTTGAGAGCGGGCGCGGGTCACATCTTCAAGGGTCTCGCGCTCATGCTGCATGTAGCCGCGCACTGCCTCGACCAGATTGGGAACCAGATCGTGACGGCGCTTGAGCTGAATACCAATATCTGACCAGGCATTCTGCACCCGGTTGCGCATTCTCACCAGGCGGTTGTAGACGATGATTGGGACAAACAACACCAGCGCCGCATCCAGAACAGCGAAGACAAGAATTAGATAGCCGATCTCTGTGTTCCCCCAACGCTTTGAGTTCGCTCCTACGAGCTGAATGCTCTCATCATCCATGCCAAAGAAGCCAATGGATCGCGGCCAGCCAGAGCGCAACCAAAACCAGGTTCAGCCCGACCATCATGGCGATGACCACCAGCATCATCGCTGCTGCGGCCAGCAACAGAGGTCCAACAATCAGCCATAACACGACCATTACGGTGATCGCAGTTTTCGATGTTTTGACGTGGGCCTCGGGGCTGTAGCCCGCTCCCATGCGCTCCAGGCGTTTCAAGCGGCGCTTCAGCGGCGGATGAAACGACAAGAAGCTTTGCGCCTGCAGGCCGCTTGTCCCATGTTTGGTTTCATTGCGCTGCACTTCACTTTCCTGGGCGTTGAGCACCCGCAATCGCGCGATGGCGGCCTTATCACCCTGGCGCGCTGCGGCAATATCGGCGACATCTGGCATGTTGGCGGTCACCTGTCCGCCTCTCGCCATGGCCATGGCGCGTCCGAAGGTGACCAGCCGGCCCATGGCCAGCGTGTCACCGCGCATCGCGGCGCGGCGTGTAGCTTCTACTTCTGTGCGTAACCGCTCGTAGTCAGCCGGAGCGGTGCCGGCCGAGGCTGCATCGCCGCTTTCCGTCCATGCGCGAGCGGCTACTTTCATCGCCTCCGGCCCGGGTTGTGCTGTCGCGAGGCTGGTATCGCCCTTGGGTTCAACTGCAAATAGATGCGTCGCCCAGGCGCCTCCTGGGACTGCCGTCGTATCCTGGCTCAAGCACTGCAGGGCGCGCGCCAGGGCATCGGGATTGCGCATCAGCGCCACGGCGCTGGCGTCGGCAAGATATCTTCGCGTACGCCACAGCATGGCCATGCACGGGCCCAGCAGCACCGTGAGAAAAAACCACAACGTAATCTCGACCGCGGCATTGGTAAAAAAAACGGGGAGGAAAACGAAGCTCAGGATGCTGCGCAACACCGACTTCTTGTTTTGCAGTCTGTCGAAGAAACGATCAATGTTGTGCGAACCGGTGTCCAGGCTTCCGGTAAGCAGCGCGGCCACAGCTTCTGCCTCGGCAACTCTGGCCGTATCGTTCGAGGACCTGATGAATCCATAGCGCAGGATTCGCCACAGCGTTCCCCGCGACTGCCGTCCAAAAGGAGCGTTGATCAGCGTCACCAGCAGTCCGCAGGTTTCAAAGACGCTGGTCACGGTGAAGGCGATGCGCAAGTCGCCGTTACCGATGGAACCAATAAGATGCGCCAGCAGAGCTTCCAGCTCGTCGCGGCTCAGGTCATCGAGCAGCCGCCGCGAGACCACGATCTGCGCATCCTGGGGTGAGGTGCCGAAGGCGGCAGCGTTGGCTCCGGCCGAATCCACAAGCATCACGTGCGGTGTAGGCAGGCCGGCGGCAATGGACATCTCTTCCACTACGTTGACCATCTGCACCTCTTTGAGGTCGTTGGCGTTGGGCTCGCGCGCCTTGAGGCTGGCCAGCGTGCCACCCACACCGCCGCGACGAAAGAGCGCCTGCACTCCCAGCCACAGCACAAAGGTGATGATCATCCCCGGCGCCAGCATCACCACCAGGCCGATGGCCAGGGATTGCTGGTCCAGGGTTCCGCGGTGGTTGATGAAGTAATCAGCGACGTTAAAAACCAGATGAGCCAGGCCATTCATATTGGCCCAGAATGCCGGGGGAAGCGGCGAGAAGTAGTTATTAATGATGTCAGCAATGATTAGAGTGACGGCGTAGAACAGGGGGGTCAGCACCAGCGTGAGCGGGATACCCATGATCAGGGCCGCCACGAAACACAAAACCGACATCCGCCACGTAGCGGTGCGGTTGCGCTTTTGCGCCTTATTAAAGGTCTCGCGGTCGCTCGGCCCAATCTGACGCGCGTCGCCCGCCGCCTCGGGTGCAGAATTCATGTGCGAGGAGCTTAGCACCTGGGTTGGAAAGAGGACAAGATTACTTGAACCACACCGTACAAGTTCTATGCAGCCGAAAGGCACTCCCCCCTGCCCCCCATTACTTCGAGTAGTCCATGGCGGGTTAAAAGACAGCTCCAAGCTCCCAGTTCCCAGCTCCAAGAAAGGCCGCTCAGCATGACAAACTAAGTCGCAAAACGTTTACCCCCGCTTTTGCTAAACTTATCGGTCGCGCCACTCGCCTGGACCAACTATGTCTGCCCCTGACTCCCGCTTTCTACGTGCCTGCAAGCAGCTCTCTGTGGATGCAACCCCCATCTGGCTGATGCGGCAGGCGGGGCGCTACATGGCTGAGTACCGTGCGGTGCGCAAGCGGCACTCGCTGCTTGAGATCTGCAAGGACCCGGCGCTGGCGGCCGAGGTTACCATCACCGCTGCGGAAAAACTCGGAGTTGACGCCGCGATCATCTTTGCCGATCTGCTGCTGCCGCTTGAGGTCATGGGGCTCGATTTTCACTTCAGCGCAGGCGAAGGTCCAGTGATTTCCCAGCCCTTGCGCAGCGCTGAGGCCATCGCGCAACTGCGCACCGACCGGGCGGCTGACCTGGGTTATGTCGCCGATGCGGTGCGGGGCGTGGCCACGCACTTCGGAGCGCGGTTGCCGGTCATCGGATTCTGCGGCGCTCCTTTCACTCTCGCCAGCTACATGATTGAGGGCGGCGGGTCGCGGCACTATATCCATACTAAGAAGATGATGTACTCTTCGCCCGCGGCGTGGAGTGAGCTCATGCGCAAGCTGGTGGCGGTGCTGAGCGAATACGCCGCCGAGCAGGCCAGGGCCGGGGCTGACGCGCTGCAGGTCTTTGACAGTTGGGTGGGATGCCTGTCGCCGCAGGATTACCGCAAGTTTGTGCTGCCGCAGACTAAAATTCTGGTGCAGAATTTGCGGCGTACGGGCGTGCCGGTAATTTATTTCGGCACCGACACAACCACGCTGCTTGAAGCCATGCAGGAGACCGGGGCCGACGTCATCGGCCTCGACTGGCGCATCCCATTAGATGAAGGCTGGCAGAAGCTGGGCCATCCGAGCGCGGTGCAGGGAAATTTGGATCCGGTCACGCTGTTTGCTGATTGGAAAACGGTGCGCGAAGGCGCGGAAGATATCCTGCGGCGGGCGAACGGGCGCGCCGGGCACATCTTTAATTTAGGCCACGGCATTCTGCCGGAAACGCCGGTGGAAAATGTGCGGGCCCTGGTTGAGTTTGTGCATGAGCACTCGGCGAAGGAAGTTTAACCACAAAGGACACGAAGGAAAAGCGGGGAGTTAGTGTTAATTCGTGACCAGCAGCGGGAACTAAACCCGGCAAAATCCGTGACAAATCTCCTTGTTTTTCCCTTTGTGTCCTTTGTGGTTAAACTTTTGTGGTTAAACTTTTTAGGAGACACCCATGCCTGAAAAAGAAGCTGTCCTGCTCCTCGCTCACGGCAGCCCCGAAAAGGCCGAAGACGTGCCCGCCTTTATGATGAACATCACCGGCGGGCGTCCGGTTTCGCCTGAAACCATGCAGGAAGTCGCGCATCGCTATGACCTGATTGGCCGCTCACCGCTGCTCGATCACACTCGCGCCCAGGCCCAGGGTCTGCAGCGCGAACTTGGCCTGCCGGTTTATGTTGGGATGCGCAACTGGCATCCTTATATAGCGGAAGCGGTGCAGCAGATGCTGCGCGATGGCGTCACCCGCGCCGCCGCCATCTGCCTTGCCCCCCACAACTCGCGCACCAGCGTGGGACTCTACAAGAAGAGCGCCTTTGCCGAAGCCGGAGACAAGATCAAGCTCGAGTTCGTGGAGTCGTGGCATGATCATCCCTTGCTCATCCAGGCCTTTGTGGAAAAGCTGGAACCCGCCTGGGAGCATATGTGGGAGTACACGCACAGCAAAGTCCCGGTGATCTTCACGGCGCACAGCGTTCCGCGGCGCACCATCGAGGCCGGCGATCCTTACGAGGCCCAGGCCAAAAAGACCGCTGCACTGGTCGCCGCGCGCCTTCCCGAGATCAAACCATGGAAATTTGCCTTCCAGAGCCAGGGTATGTCGGGCGGGGAGTGGATCGGCCCCACGGTCATTGATACCATGCTGGAACTCGAGGCTGGCGGCCACCGCGCCATGCTGATTCAGCCGGTGGGCTTTGTCTGCGACCATGTGGAAGTGCTGTATGACATTGATATCGGCTTCCAGCAGTTTGCCCATGAGCAGGGCATCAAGCTGGAGCGCACCGAATCGCTAAACGCCTCGCCCACCTTCGCTGCGGCCCTCGCCGACTTGGCCCGCAAGGCGCTGGCGCAAACGGCATCTTCGCTGAGCCGAGTTAAAAGTTAACCACAAAGGGCACAAAGGGAAAAACAAGGAATTTTCGCCACGGATTGACACGATGAACACGGACTAAAACGAACAAGGGATTGAAAGGACATAGCAGTTTGAAGAGAATCGCCATCATCGGCGGGGGCATTTCAGGTTTGAGCGCGGCCTACTACCTTGAAAAGGCCCGCCGCAACGGGGCCCGACTCGAGTGGCGTCTCTTTGAAGAAAAATCCCGGCTGGGCGGCATTGTGGGCAGCGAATATCTCAGCGGCTGCGTGATTGAAACCGGGGCCGACTCTTTTCTCTCGGAAAAGCCCTGGGCCTTTGAGCTCTGCCGCGAGCTGGGCCTGGAAAGCCAGCTCATCGGCTCGAACGACGCCCTGCGCAAAACCTTTGTGCTGCTGGGGGGCAAGCTGGTGCCACTGCCCGAGGGGTTGCAATTTATCGTCCCCACCTCGCTCGATCACGTGATGAGTTCTGAGCTGTTCTCGGAAGAGGGCAAGCGCATCATCGCCCAAGAAGTAAACCTACAACCGAGAAAGAATAACGGTGATGAGAGTGTGGCATCGTTTGTCGGCCGCCATTTCGGCGAAGAAGTCGTCGAGCGGCTCGCTGCCCCCATGCTCGCCGGGGTTTACGGAGGCCGCGCGGCCACGCTCAGCATGCGCACCATCATGCCGCGCTTCCTGCAGATGGAAGAAGAGCACGGCAGCCTGATCCGGGCTTTGCAGTTGACGGGGCAATCCTCCGCCAAAAAACAGAGTTCGCAGCCCATCTTTACTACGCTGAAAAACGGCATGCAGCAGTTGCTCGATGCGATGAGCGCCCAGCTCGATTCGGCTGCGGTTCACACGCAATGCACGATAAGCGATGTGACTCAATCCCAAAAAGGGAACGAATGCAAGTGGAACTTGCGAAGCGCAACTCTCTCTGAAGAATTTGACGTTCTGATCTTCGCCCTTCCCGCGCACTCGGCCGCTCGGTTCCTGCAGGATTGCTGCCCGGAGCTGGCGCAGGAGCTGCTTAAGATTTCTTATTCGTCGTCATTGATCGTTACTCTTGCATTCCCAAAATGGGAATTAGAAAAACAGGGGATCCGCCCCGAAGGTTTTGGATTTCTCGTTCCCGCCTCAGAGAAGAGCCGCCTGCTCGCCTGTACTTTTGTGGGCAACAAATTTAATCACCGCGTTGCCGATGATCTTGTTGTGCTGCGCGGGGTTTTGGGTGGCGCGCGTGACGAAGCGGCGCTGGCGCTCTCTGACCAGGAAGCTGTGGCTCTGGTTCAGCGCGAGTTTGCAGAGATTCTCGGTATTCACAGCCGGCCCGCCTTTGCCCGTGTGTTCCGCTGGTCGTATTCCATGCCGCAGTATGACGTCGGGCACCTGGAGCGCGTCGCTCGCATTGAAGTTCTGCGCGGAATCCTACCTGGGCTTTACCTCATCGGCAATGCTTATCGCGGAGTTGGAGTGCCAGATTGCATCCGCGAGGGTCGGGATGCTGCAGGAAAGATTTTAGCCACGGATTTTCGCGGATGAACACGGATTAAAAAGCTTGACCACAAAGGGCACAAAGGAAAAAACAAAGAATAGATTTACGCAGATGAACGCAGATTGGCAAAAGGGCTAGTCTCGTAATTGGCACGGATAAATGCAGGTAGGGCAGTTAACTAAAAGTGTTCCTCGCGGAACACTTTTTGGTGAGACCAAGCTTGTACTTTCGTAACGGATGCTGTCTAAAGTAATCGCTCATAACTTACCACAATATATAGTGTCCCGATTGCAGATGTAAAAAGCATGCAACAAGCGCATCGTTTTGAGCCATGGATGAATGATGGATATGGATCAAGACAGATTTTGTTTTTCTCTGTGTCTCCGTGGTGAATATTGATATTGATCCATGTTCATCCGTGGCCAATTTACTTCGTAGCCACTACTTTTTGTATGGCCAGGATTCCCACCAGCTTATCCACCCAATCTTGGTCAATATCGGTTAGGAATTCGGCGCTGAGCATGTCGGCGATTTCGCTGGTGGCGCGGTGGCCATCCATCAGGTTCACGGTTTCAAAGGCCAGCAGCTCGAAGGTCGGCTTGGTAGGCAGGCCCTCGGAGGCATCGGGGAAGCGCGCCTCCTGTGCTTCGACCCACTTCTTATCGTCGCCTTCGAGAGCGCTGAAGACAGATTTATCCAGGGGCAGCAACGCCAGCCGGTGCGGGCCGGCTCCGCCGCCGCGCTGTGGTTTGCGCTTGCCCGAGGCTGAAGTATGGGTAAAGGCCCCCAAGTCGCGGTAAAAGTTGAGCTTCTGCACGGTGCTGTCGCCCTCGACCTGGAACCAGCTATCGAGCACGCGGGCGGATTTTTCCTCTCCGCCATCGCCAATCCACCAGGCTGCGGCAGAGGCCAGCGTACCCACGCGAAGCAGCTCGCTGGCATCGGTTTTATCAATGGTGTCTTCGCTGGTGTGGTGGGTCCAGTCAGGATCGTGTCCCAGCATGGTCGAAGGTATGCCAAGTCCCAGAAATACATCGTGGTCGCTCCCCTGGACGTAGTTGACCATCTCCGGCAGCCAATAGTTGTGCGTGCCGGTGGGCGCGTAGAGATTGGCCTCGCGGGTTTGCTGCATCACATCCGTCATGAGGGCATTCAAGAAAGACGAAACCGAATCGGGCGTGCGGGTGATGTAAAAGCGTGAGTTGGTTTTGACGGTGTCTTCGCCGACCATATCCATATTCAGGTTGGCGATCACACAGGGTCCTTTGGAGGGATCGGATTTGCCCTTGGCGCGGGGGTCATCCCAGGGGCCGCAGCGGCGTGCCTCAGGATGGCTGGCAACATAGGCCAGCGTGCCGTAATACTCCGGCACCCACATGAAATGAACGGTATTAGTGGGCGTGGGAACCTTCCCGCTGGCGATCAAGGTGTTGAGGGTGCGGGCCATCTCCATCATGGCTCCGTCGCCAGAGGCGTTGTCGTTGGCGCTCCACTTAGGATGGTCGAGGTGCGCCGTAACCAATATTTCACGGTCGCGCTGCGTTCCCCGGATGTAGGCATGCACCAGCGTGAGCTTACCCGAGCCCAGCGAGGCATCAATCTTGCCGTGCACAACTACCGCGCCTTCTTGCATGAGTTGCTTGAGCGTGTCGTACTGGTTGCGCGAAATCTGGAAGCTGCCGCGGGTGCGGTCGAGCTCATCGGCCTGGGTCCACAGGCCGTTGTAGCGCACCATGTCGGGATGGTCCGGGCGGTCGTCGGCCGCGGGATAAATCACCGCGCCCACGGCGCCATGCTTGAGCACAGCCTGGCGGACGACGTTGGCGGCGTATCCATAAGCCAAGGCAACTTTGCCCTTTACGTCTTTGCCGGAATAGTCGGAATCCTTGGTGCCGGCGCCTACATCCACCAGCTCGCCCTTCCAGTCGCCGCCTTTGGAGTAGGTGGAAACGCACATAGGCACATCGCTGAAGCGGCACAGCCGGATCGGTGTGAAATTCTTTGCTCCGGCGGCGCTTTCTACCCAAAGCTCGCCAGAGTGGATCTCCCAGCCCATGGGCGAGGTAAAGGTGCCGTACTTGGTCTTGCCGTCCGAGGGCAATTGCTCGATGCTGGCCTCGAGGCCTGCGGCCTTCAGCTTGGGCAGGACGACGTCCTTGGCGACGCTCTCCATCATGGGACTGGCCTGGATGCGGTGGTACTGAACGATGTTGCGCACGTTCTCCTGCGCGGCCTCGCCGGAGTACTCGTTGGCGATGGCATTAAAGACATCCTGTTTGACCAGATGCTGCCCCCAGGCCGGCAAGGCGAGGCAGAAAAGCAATAAAAATTTGTGGATTCGCATGCGAGACAGGTTACCTAAAAATGAGTCTTGCCGCTAGTAACAATAGTTACATCAGGGGACCAACGGGAGTCATGGCTGGTCTGGGGCTGCGGAATAGCCGCTTAACTCTGGTTTTAGGTCGCATCCGGCCAGCTCCAGGGCGGCGGTGGCAGGCTGGAACGGCGAGGCTTGGGGCGTACAGTTGAAGGCGGCTTCTTCAGGGCTTGCAATATGCGCTCGGAGGTTATTCCACGCTGGGTCAGTAGCTCAGCCGCCACTGAAGATGTTTGCGACAACAAACCCAATAGTAGATGTTCGGTGCCGATGTGCTGGTCGGAAAGCTGGTCGGCCTGTTTAGCTGCGTAGCTTAGTATTTTCTTGCATTCCGGGCTTAACGGTAAATCTATGCTCGTAGAAACTTTTTTCTCGCTTTTACTATGCGATTCAATTGCCGAGCGAATGTTTACTGCATCCTCCGGGGTAAGCAAGGCATATATAAGAGTCTTGTCTTCCTGCATGAGCCCAAGCAGCAGATGTTCGGTTTCGATGTACGGCGATCCGAACTTGCTGGCCTCGTGGCGGGCGAAGTAGATCGTGCGGCGAGCTTTTTCCGTATAACGCTCGAACATAACAATGATTCTAGACCCGTTTTGGGGTGCGATTGGGGCAAAAGTTATCCTTGGAGAGAATGAGTGGGCAAGATGCCCACTCGACAGCCGGCGAGACGCCGGCGCTACTAAAACGTTCTCTTATTGATTTTGTGTACAATCCGGCAAGATGGCAACCACGCCTGCTCCACCCAGGTTTTCCTTCAGTACTGCCCTGCGCTGGCTGCGTCCTTCGCATGAGCATACGGCGTTCTCGGCCACGCTGCTGCTGATGGCGGCGGTGATGCTTTCGCGAATCATCGGTTATCTGCGCGAAGCCTATATTGCCTACGCCTTTGGCGCCGGCCCGCAGACCGATGCCTACGTCGCCGCGTTCACCATTCCAGATTGGCTTAACTATTTGGTGGCCGGCGGAACGGCCTCCATCACATTTATCTCAATATTCAGCCGCTATGTCTCCGAGAAGCGGGAAGCCGATGCGCAAAAGGCATTTTCGGTAGTTATCACAGTAATGACGGCGGTGCTGGGCATAGGCATCGCTTTGACCGAAATCTTTACGCCGCAGGTCCTGCATCTTTATTTTGACAAGTTCACGCCGCAACAGCTTGCCTTATGCACTTATCTGACGCGGATCCTGCTGCCGACCCAGGTTTTTTTCTACGTAGGCGGCGTGGTATCAGCGGTCCTGCTTTCACGCCGCATGTTTCTGCTACCGGCACTCGGGGGTATTTTTTATAACGTATTTATCATCCTGGGTGGAGTGCTGCTCGCTTCCCGCTTTGGGATCGCTTCACTGGCTTACGGGGCTCTGGCCGGAGGCATTGTTGGTCCTTTCTTAATCAATGCAATTGGGGCCAGACGCGTGGGCATGCGTTATCAGCCGTCGTTTGAGATCAGCAACCCCGGGTTCCGCGAGTGGGTGCGGCTTTCGATTCCGCTCATGCTGGGGGTCTCGCTGGTCGCCGCCGATGAGTGGATCATGCGCTACTTTGCCTCCGGCCTTGCCGGTGACATCACCCGCCTCAACTATGCCAAGCGCCTGTTCGCTGTTCCCATTGCCGTGCTTGGCCAGGCCTCGGGACAAGCCTCGCTGCCGTTTTTTGCGCGCCTGTTCGGCGAGAAAAAAATGATCGAGTTCGCCGGCATTGTGAATAACTCGGTACATCGCGTGGCCGCGGCGTCACTGCTGGCCAGCTCCTGGATGATGGCAGCAGCACTGCCCCTGGTAGACCTGGTTTACCGCCGGGGCAAATTCAACTGGGCTGATTCGCAGCAGACTGCAATCTTTTTTTTCTGGTTCGCGCTCTCGCTGGCGCTGTGGTCGGCGCAGGCGCTCTATGCCCGCGCCTTCTACGCCGCAGGCGACACCTTTACACCCATGCTGGCTGGAACCATTATTACTGCGGCTTCGTTGCCCATGTATTCGGCCCTCTTCCATGCCCATCTTGCAACTGGGCTGACCATCGCCTCTGATATCGGCATCTTCGCTAATACTGCTGCGCTGGCGATACTGCTGCACCGCAAGAATCTGGTCAGCTTGAGCGATATGAAGTGGCGTGAGATGAGTAAAGCCCTGCTGGTTTCAGCGATCGCCGGAGCAGCCAGTTATTTTGTAAGCCGGACCATTAATTTGAATGGAAGCCGCATGGCCGATATTAAGGCGCTCGCCTTAGTTTCCCTTACCTGGGCTGGAACCGTTGCCGCCGGACTGTGGATTACACGCTCTGAATTGCTCAGTCAGTTGCGCCGGAGAGTAGCAAGTCCGAAGCCAGAAGCCTGAGGTTAGAATTCCTGCTAAAATCCCGAAAAATAGCTCTTTTCAGAGAGCAAATTCCCATTTCTGAAAGTGCCATTTTGGAACTAGACCGGCTAATTTATTAGTGTTGAGACTATTTTTTGTGTTCGGACCTAACGGATATTCCGAGGGAGCCTATGTCCAAAATGTGCAAAACTTCAACGGTTTTCAGCGCCTTGTAGAGTGTTTTTAGTACATTGGCCGAAATCTCGGCTTTCGCTTTTAAGTCATTAAGCCAGAGTTGTTTACAAGATGCTACAAAGTTGATGCAACACAGGTAAGTCGCTGAATTAACACTGCCTTAATTTTCTTTACATGCGGAATTCCACAGGCTTTTCCACAGAGCTTTGGATAAATCAGACCCCGATTTTTGCCCCCTGCCCGCTGGTTTCATAGACCTAACTTGCAGGGGGCCTTTGGTTTACGGAAGCCCTATTAGGGTTAGGGCTTCCTGTCAGTCTCATTTCGTGCACATGCCTACCGATCCAAGATGAAATTGACGGTGATCTCTGTTTCTACCTCAATCGGCTGGCCATTGAGTATGTAGGGGCGAAAGAGCCACTGGCTCACAGCGTCGAGAGCGGCCTTATCAAGCAGGGGATGCCCGGAGACCACCTGTAATTTTTCGATGGTGCCCTGGCGGCTGATGATGGCATGCAAAACCACCGATCCTTGTATGCGTGCCGTGTGAGCTATAGGTGGGTAGAGAGGTTCTACACGGCGGATAATCTGTCCTGGGTCGATGTGTGAAATGGGCAGTGGCTTCGGAGGCTTGGCCAAGATTACCTCTGATGGAGCCCCTCCGCCAAATACAGCATCGGGAACACCCGGGCCCGGGCCATTTCCACAACCCAGCGTGCAGATGTTTGGAGTGCCCTCGATATCAGGGTCACGGTTTAGTTTATGCGAAAATCCGCTAGATTGGTTGACCTGAATTACAGGGGCCACTCTTCCAGAATCTGCATTCCCAGATGGCGGATGACCACCGGTAGACGTCGGTGCGCCACTAAAAGGTGGTAGCAGCACAGGCGTTTGCAGCAGCCGTGCCGAAATTGCATTTGTGCGCAGCAACGGCAGAACAATCAGAAACGCCATCAGGACGATCTGAATACTGGTGGAAACCAGGGTTGTCCATCCCCGCCGTTTTGCGAGATGGTGGGTTGATTCTATGAGACTGTCTTCAAACATGGCTTTCTCTCCTTGCGTGGTATTGACACCAGAGAGGAAGGCCGTGGAGGGCGGCTCAAGAAAAATAAAGGTGGAACAAAAAGATGCTGATCGGTGTCAGTTTTGAGAGTAGACAAACTGATTCAATTTTCAACATCAGCACACAAAAACTTCAGGCCGCACGTGGCGGCCTGAAGTTTGCGAACTTGAGAACCTCTTAGTGAGAGGTAGAGGGTGGCTTGGTTGTCGGAGCCGTAGCGGAGGCCGGCTTCGGCGCAGGAGGAGCCGGTACACCCGAGGTGACATTGTAGGCATCCACGATGGCCTTGGTGATGTTGGTGGATTGTGCCGCCCACAGCACCGGGGTCTGAGGGCTGGATACATCTACAATCACTCCGAACCCGTTGTCCTTGGCATATTTATCGAGCGTGGCATAGACCTTGTTGCCCAGGGTTTTGAGGATATCGTTCTTCTGCGACTCGAAGTCGCTTTGCGCATCTTCATAGACACGCTGCAGGTTCTTCTTCTTGGTATCGAGCTGCTTGGCCAGGTTGGCGCGGGCATCTTCGTTCAGCTTCTCGCCCTGGGTATCGAACTGTTTCTGCAGATCATCCACTTCTTTGCTCAAACCTTGCAGCTCGGTCTGCTTGGGTTGGAATTTGGTAGTGAGATTGTTGAATTCGCGCTGGCCTTCGTTGGTAGCCAGGATGGCGGTTTGAATATCAATCACGCCGATTTTGGTGCTGCTACCACCAGGGGCCGCGGCAGTGCCGCCCTGCGCGAAAAGTGATGCTGACGCCAACAGGGTCAGCATAAGAAATGCTGCTTGATACGTGCGTTTCATTCGGTGTTTGCTACTCCTTAGGAATTCTGATCTTGATGTTACCGGGGGCCGGAAAGCGATCCTGGGGATGCACCCTGTGCCCCTTCACGCGGGCTGTGCGCGACCACACACACACTACGCCGGTCCTCGGCGGTGGGCTGTGCAGATTAGGATTATAGCAACTCTCCGGCTTCCCAGTCACTACAACCAGGCCCCTTTTTATTGTAAAGAGTGTGTCCGACGAATGGCGCCCGGTGCTGGGAAAGCAGACTTTTAAGAGGCAATCAAGCGTGCAAGCCGGCCCCGAAGGAAAGTCGTGCCCCCTCTACAAAACTGCAGCAACGACCGGCTTGCTTAGAAGGTTGTGCTGACGGTGAAGCGAAAGGTCTTGCGCGGGTCAGCCAACTTGTAATTGGGCGAAAAGGCCGCCAAAGAGTTCAGATATGTAAAATCGCCGGCCGCACCGGGAGGGAACATGTCGCGAGTAATCTGATTGGGTGTGTGCGTGAAGGTATCCATCGCCAGCGGATTAATAGCGTAGTAAATGCGGAAGGGCTGATTGATGATGGGCATCAGCACTTGCAGCTCCAATCCAGTGGACATGCGAGGCGTGAAGTTTGTTCCTGACACCGGCTTCAGGTCGGGAGAGAACGACGGTAGGACCCTGCCCTGGCAATTGAAGTTGACATCGAAGGTAGCGCAGCCGAAAGCGGTGGTGTTCAAATTATTGAGCTGGCTGGTGCTGAGGCGCAACTGCGATTGGCGGGCGATGAAATCAACGCCTGTATCCATAAAGGCGGCAATAGCCACGGGACCCACGATGGGAACGCGGTATTCCAAATTGGTTACCAGGCTGGTATCGCCTCCGGGAAAGGTAATGCGCTGAATGGGAACCGTGATAAGCACATTGCCACGAAGAGGATTGCTGGGATCAACCGGGACCGGCGTGCCATCGGGATTCGTCAGCGCGACGGTCGCCTTGTCGGGCAGGAATACAACCGGCGAAATTGCGCGGACGTCAAAGCCGCGAAGGTCGGTATCGCCGCCCAGGTAGAAGCGCTCGAGCGGCGGCGCCACAAGACCGCCGTACCCGCTAATAAATGATGCCTGGACGCGGTAGCCGATCACATTGCGATGATGGTTGACCGAAACAAATCGCTTATATTCCATCACCGGACGCACGGAGCGCACGTTGCCGCCCAATCCGGAAACTTCCAGGCCGGCAAATATGCTATGGCCTGAGCTTGGCCGCTGGTAATTGTCAATCGTGCTGACCGAGAACGTAGGAACGATCTTGCTGGTGATCACGCCTTTTAACGCATCCGGTCCTGAAATGTTGCGGAATGCCAACGAGTCGAAGTATTGCTTGGAGGCATCGCTGAATGTTTGGATGCTGGAATTTTCGAGCGTATAGCTGATGCCCAAGCGCTTCAAAGAGCGCCGCAAAGGATAGCTCAACGAGGTACTGAAACCGGTTGTGGACTGAGTGAAATTCTGCAGGGTATTCAGGACGGTGGTGGGCAGGTTGAGCTGCTGTCCGAGTTGAATTGATGTCTGCTTGGCCTGATCAAACTGGTAACGTTGCGAGTAAACGCTGAAGCTAAGCTGCAGCGGCCGGTCGAAAAGATAAGGTTGGGTAAAACCGAACTGCACATTACGTTCGCGGTTGCCGATATTGGCCGATATGGAGAGGGTTTCACCCAATCCAAAAAGGTTGTTGGTTTCGTAGTTCACGCCAACGAATCCGCCCGCCAGACCGCTCACGCCGCCGGTCAATCCAATGCTGTTTTTGCCTTTCTCTTTCAGCTTCAGCGTGATATCAATGGTGCCGTCTTTTTCGTTCTTTTTGATTTCGGCATCCTGCTCGGCCTTGATCTGCTCGAAGTATCCAAGCTGGTTCAGGCGCAGGATACCGAACTCCCACGCCCGCTGGTTGTAAACCTGACCCTCTTCCAGGGGCAGCTCACGGCGAATCACTTTGTCGCGCGTGGTGGTGTTGCCCTGGAATTCAATGCGGCGCACATAGAACTGCTTGCCTTCATCAATATCAATGATAAGAGAGAGAAGTTTTTTGTCCTCGTCAATTTTTGTATCCGGCACCGGGGTAAAGTTGATGTATCCCAGGTCGCCATAAGCCTTGCGCATGTTCTCGATTCCCTTATGTACGCTCTCTGTATTAAAAATGTCTCCATCTTGCATAGGGAAGAGACCGCGCAGAGCCTTGGTGTTGGTAACCGCTTTATTGCCAGTGAAAGTAATACTGCCCAGACGATAGCGATCACCCTCTTCAATGGGCAGGGTGATATCCACTGCCTTACCCGGCCCGTGCTTGATTAAAGGTATGTTCAACAGGCCGCCTTTGGTGTCGCGCATTTTGGTTTGCGGGTCTCCCACTAGAGCCTTGAAATAACCCTTCACCTGGTAAGCCTGGCGGACCCGTTCGGCATCTTCTTCCAGCTTGCTGGAATCGAAGGTGCGCGCCATAAGATTTTCCAAAATAATCGAGCGCGGAATGCCGATGGGCTTCAAATTCTTCATCGCAGCGCGCAGCTCGCGGTCTTTGATGTGCTTGTTGCCGGTAAAGCGAATGGTCCCCACTTTGACCTTGGGGCCCTCTTTGACCACAAAGGTCACGCCTACGGCCGAAGGCGGAATAGGATGCACCTCGGTGCGGATCGTGGCGAACTGATGTCCGTGCTCGGCCAGAAGCTCTTTGATAGTGACTTCCGCTTTTTTCACCTTGGTGGGGTCATACTGGTTCTCCACGGAAAGGCCTACTTTGGCCTGCTTGAAGCGATCAAGCACATCGCTTTGGGAAACAGAGCTCAGGCCTTTGTATTCAATGGTGCGAATGGTGGGTTTTTCTCTTACGTAGATATGAAGGATCCAGCCTTTAGGGCTCTCCTCGCGTTCGAAACGGACATCGTCAAAATATCCCGTGTTCCACAGGGAGTTGAAGTCACGCTCCAGCGTTCCTTCATCGTAAACGTCACCTTCACGGGTAGCCAGACGGGCCTTAATGGTCTCGATAGGAATGCGGCGCTGGCCGTGAATCTGGATGCTCTGCACCAAGCCGGTTTCCTGCGCTCCGGCCATATGACCGATCAGCGCCACCAGGGACAACAATGCTGCTGCGGCCCGTGCCATTCCATTTCTTCGCATAATCGAATTTTTGCGGCATGCTCTGCAAACCGCAGCAATTACAGGACTTTTTAAAAGAAGGCCAGAAATATGAGGACCTCGACGTGGTATCAGGAAACGGTCATTATAAAGCAGATAGGTAGCCTAGGGCTACAACTTTGGTAACCGGGAGCCCCGTTCCTGTCCATCGTTAGACGCTAAAAAGTGGCCAAAGAGCTATTAATGCAAACGTAAAGAGTTTGATACCCAAGGCTTACCCCAGCGCTTCGCGCTGGGCTAAACTCTCCGTCGCGCCTACAGCACTTGAGAACATGGAAGAAAGCAAGATACAGCAAGACTTAAACAAGACTTAAAAAGGTATAGCGCAGATACTTTCGGCTCGCTTCACTCAGGATTTCGCCAGCAGGCTCCCGCTACGCTCACTCCTGCTCAACGGCTCAACATCCACCAGCGTGGAGTAGAAGGTGGCGCCGCCACCGATATCCGTCAGCCGCTCGGAGGTGAGCACATTGATGCTCGTGGCATTGGGAGAGAGTTTGGCCCAATTCAGCCGGGTGGCAACCACGCCCTGCTGGGTCTGGCCGTTTACATGTGCCTTCAACACCACAGAACCGCGGTCATTGAATACCCTTATCTTGTCGCCCTCACGGATGCCCCGCGCCTTGGCGTCCTCCACATGGATTTCCAGCAGTTCGGTCTGCTCCATGGCCTGAATCGACGGCAGATTGCTGAAGGTAGTGTTTAAAAAATTATCGGCTTTGCGCGAGAGCAGCTCCAAAGGATATTTCTTGGCGTGCTCGGTGTGCCGCGATTCGGTTGGCGGCACGAAGCGCACCACTGGATCCAAGCCTGTCTTGGCCAGGGATTCGCTATAAAGTTCGGCCTTGCCGCTGGCTGTAGGAAAATTTCCGTGGGCAAAGGGAAGAAATGGCCCATCCCCCAGCTTGAGACGGATGTGGCCTTCCTGCTCGAGGCGCGCGCGGTCAATCCCTTGCAGCCATGGGTTTTCACTCTGAAGCGCGACATCTATCATCTGGTCTGCGGTTTCATTGAAGCAGGGATCAACTTTCTCAAAACCGAAGCGGTGCGCCAGATCGCGGAACATATCCACGTTGCTGCGGCACTCGCCCAGTGGAGCTATGGCCTGGTGGGAGATTTGCAGGTGGTAGTGCCCATAGGCAGTTTGCAGTTCTTTGTGCTCGAAAAACGTAGTCGCGGGAAGAACCAAGTCGGCGTAGTCAACGGTATCGGTAAAGAACTGCTCATGCACCACGGTAAACAGGTCGGGACGCTTGAAGCCGCGGACCACATCATTATGATTCGGCGCAACTACAGCCGGATTAGAGTTATAAACAAACACCGCTTTGACCGGCGGACTATCTACGCGTGTAAGCGCCTGGCCTAACTCTGACATGTTGATGGTGCGCGCTATGCGCCCTAGCGGAGAGCGCAGCATCAGGTCGGGACGCAGAAGCCCATCTTTATTTAACTCCCACGAGCCAGAGGTAGAAAGCTGCAATCCGCCGCCAGCTTCTTTCCACGATCCGGTAATACAGGGCAGCATGGCGATGGCGCGGACGGCCGAGCCTCCGTTTTCCGAGCGCTGTACACCATAGTTGACACGGACGACTGCCGGCCGCGCAGTCACATATTCGTGCGCCAGCTTGCGAATATCCTGCGCTCCAATTCCAGTCCACTGCGCGACTTTTTCCGGGGGATACTCTTGCACCCGTTCGCGGAGTTGATCGAAGCCAAGTGTGTAGCGGGCAACATAATCGGCATCGTAGAGATTCTCGTTGATGATGACGTGCATCATGCCCAGCGCCAGGGCGACGTCTGTGCCTGGGTTGATGGGCAGATACCAATCGGCACAACGTGCGGTCCGCGTTTTGTAAGGATCAATGACCACCAGCCGGGCGCCGTTGCGGCGGGCCTCTTCAATAAACGGCCACAGGTGAACATTCGTGCCGTGGATGTTTGCGCCCCAGGCCAGAATGAATTTGGAATGGCGAAATGCCTCAGGCTCGGTTCCCAGCTTTTTTCCGATCACCGTGATGAGCGCGTCGCCTCCAGCGCTGGCACAAATGGTGCGATTGAGTTGCGACGCCCCCAGAAGGTGAAAAAAGCGGTGGTCCATGGAGGCGTTATTCAAAACACCCAGCGTGCCTCCATAGGAATACGGCAGTATCGCTTCGGGCCCAAATTCCCTGCTGATAGCAGTGAAGTGTTCGTAAATTTCATCCAGCGCCGAGGCCCAGGTGATGCGCTCGAAATCTTCGGCATTGCCCCGCCCACCACCTTTGGGCACATTTTTGCGACGCATGGGATACAGCACGCGATCGGGTGAATATACACGGTCCAAATATTTGGCAACTTTGGCGCAGAGAAACCCTCTAGTAACGGGGTGCCCAGGATCGCCTTGGATTTTGATCGCGCGTCCAGAGTCCGCCCCCCCGGTTTCCACCGTGATCAAGACCCCGCAGGCATCGGGACAATCGTGCGGACATGCGGCATAAATCTGCTTCTTCATAACCCTGTAATGCTTTGATTATAAGAGGTTTCTTGACGATTCAAAACAGTGTTGCAATATTTATGAGATTTTAATTTGATTTTGCGCCCCCAGTCTGACTTGCCATTTTGGGCCAGTATTCCCAATTTAGGAATGAAAAATTATTTAGATAAAGATTTTTCTTGTAACTGCACCACTATTAGGGCTACAAGGGATAGCTCAGATGTAAGGTTCCGAGTCCCCGTATCTCAGGGGTTTCCTTCATCTGCGTTGGTGAATGAGGAGATTCTTGTACTCTCCCTCCTCTGCTCGGGCAAAGGGCTGCTTGCGAGGCTACTCTTTGCCCTTTTTTATTTTTAGACCTTAGCCGTTGGGCCTAGCCAAGGAAGGTACGAGATATGAACTGCAACCGAATACTGCGTCTGTTATTCGCTTTCAGCATTTCTTTTTCTCTCATTACATGCCAATCGAGCTCTCCGGTTTCGGATGCCCAAACAGACACACAATCGCCCTCTTCAGCCGGCAACTCGGGCGCCGATTGCGCGAAGGAACCATTCACCTATGATAACGGCCCGCTCGGACAAAGCCATTGGTGCGGCGCGTGCAACCTCGCGATCAGCAAGCTGCAGGCTCCTATCAACATCAATACCAAGGATGCACAGATCGATGGTTCTTTGCCCAGCATCAATTTTTCCGGATACAAAGCCACGAAACTGGTGACCAGCGAAAACGTCCACACCTTAAAGGTTGATTACAAGAAGGGAGAGAGTTCGATCACGATTGGCAAGGAGCAGTTCAAGCTGGTGGAGTTTCATTTCCATCGGCCCAGTGAAGAGGCGATCAATAACCATCGGACTGCCATGGTCATACACCTGGTGCACGCAAATGCTGACGCAACCGCATTTGTGGCCATCTCTGTTTTAGTAGAAGAAGGTAACCCTGCCCCGAAAACCGCGGCCCTGGTCAATAAGCTGATCCAGTATTTTCCTCCTCCCGATGGCCTTCAGAATTCCCCTGCCGGAGTTGATATCAACGCTGCCGACCTTTTGCCCGCAGGCAGCTTCCCCGAAAACCGCAATTACTTCCGTTACGGAGGGTCGCTTACGACTCCTGCGTGCGGTGAAAATGTGACGTTCTATGTATTGAAGACCCCGGTCCGCTTTTCCGCAGAGCAGCTTAAGCAATTCGAAAGACACTATCCGTTCCCTAATGCCCGGAACATTCAGAACACCAATGGCCGGCCCGTCGTACAAACAAAATAAATTGGAATTATCGTTTTATTGTCCTTTCTACACCGGGATGTTCTGTTAAGTTGTCCCTATGGGTGTGGAGCAATACGAAATCTGGGTCTTGCACGGGAAGCAGTGGACAATGTCTGCGGCGTTTGTAGATTTTGAACTTGCTTCGGCCGTGGCCAATACCCACACTCACCACATGCGGCTCATCCACGCCATTTACGAGAAGGGAGTACAAGTACAGCGGAATATACTGGCTGAAATGGGAGCCACCAGGGAAAAACCGTGAATTTTGGTGGTACACTGCGCAGCAGACGTGGCAACTTCAACTTCCAACTCATCCGCATCAAAGCCGGATCCCGAACCGAAGCAACGCATCGTTTCGGCCGCTCCGGTCGAGGACGACGCATCCTTTGAACTCAAGCTTCGCCCCAAGTTCCTGCGGGAGTTCGTGGGTCAAAACAAAGTAAAAGAGAACCTGGCCGTGGCCATTGAGGCCGCCAAATCGCGTGGCGAGGCGCTCGACCACGTGCTGCTCTACGGCCCCCCCGGACTGGGCAAGACCACGCTGGCGACCATCATCGCCAACGAGTTGGGCGTGGGATATCAGCAGACCTCGGGACCGGCGCTGCAGATCAAAGGCGACCTGACCGCCGTGCTCACCAATGTCCGCCAGAAGCAAGTGCTGTTCTTCGATGAAGTGCACCGGCTGCAACCGGCGCTGGAAGAAATTCTGTATTCTGCGCTGGAAGATTATCAGCTCGATATCATCATCGGGCAGGGGCCGTCGGCACGGACCCATACGATTGAGGTGCAACCCTTTACCTTTGTGGGCGCTACCACCCGCGCGGGATTGCTCTCTGCGCCCCTGCGCTCGCGCTTTGGTTTGCTGCTGCGGCTGGATTTTTATATCACCGACGAATTGCGCTTCGTGGTAGAACGCTCGGCTGAGATTTTAAATGTCCCGATTGAACGCGATGCCGCCAATGAAATTGCCGGGCGGTCGCGCGGCACTCCGCGCATCGCCAATCGCCTGCTGCGGCGCGTGCGTGACTACGCCCAGGTGCGTAGCGGCGGAAAAATTGATCTGCCCACCGCCCAAGCCGCGCTCAAAATGCTGGAAGTAGACCAGCACGGCTTTGACGAAATTGACCGCAAGCTGCTGCTGATCATCATTGAAAAATACCAGGGTGGCCCGGTCGGCTTGAGTACGTTGGCCGCAGCCCTGGCAGAAGAAGCCGAAGCCATTGAAGAGATTTACGAGCCCTTCCTCATGCAGATTGGATTCTTAGACCGCACGCCGCGCGGACGCGTGGCCACCAAGCTTGCCTACGATCACTTTGGCATTCCTCTGAGCCGCAAGCAGTCGGCGCTGTTCTGAAGTTATTGTTTCAGGGCTTTCCTCCCTTTCCAGTCAACTCGAAAAAATTGCACCTGGACGACTTGCGAAACGTCCATATGAATATCCCGCGCATAATGCGCGGCGCTTTCCACGATTCTGGCAATCTCCAAGGAGGAGCTGCGATGAGCAATCAGGCTGAATATCCCTACGTTACGCGCCTCAATGTTTTCTACAAACCGCTCGAGGTCATCGAGGAAAAGGCGCTTGCCGATGCGTGTCCGCACAAGTGGTATAACCAGACGCTGTGCGAGGTCAACAATTCGGTAGTTCGTCTGGGCGTGGTCGAAGGAGAGTATCACTGGCACAAACACGATGCTGATGATGAATTTTTTTACGTGGTGGAAGGGAAATTTCTGATTGACCTGGAAGATCGCACGGTAGAGCTCGGCCCCAGACAAGGATTCGTGGTCCCCAAAGGCGTTCTTCATCGCCCGCGAGCGCCGCAAAGAACAGTGATTCTCATGGTAGAAACTGCCGGTATCATTCCGACCGGAAATTAATCTCCGAGGCCGGTTCATTCTTCATCGTTGAGATTGACCGAGTGTCGGATAAACTGGAAACGAATATATTTTTAACTTTACTGACCCTTTATGTCGAACCTGGACCAACTGCGTTCCAAAAATCCCATCCCTATGGCCTTCGTGACCCTGGGCGGTCTCCCATTGCGCTTTGAACTGACGTGGCCGTTTCACGCCTCAACTGCCGGTGCAGACTTCCATATTCTGCATGGCAAAGTGTGGCTGCTGAGTGACCCGGCCTTGTCCCTGCATGCCGAATTTGCCGCCAATGTTTCCCTCACCATCGTGGAAGCTCTGCCCTCGCTGGAGCCGCACGATGCCGAAATCGTTGTGATTAACGCAACTCGCATGGCGGCAGACGCCGGCAGGATGCAATTCAAGAAATCGCCCAAGCTGGTGCCGGTGGAGGTCTCAAGCCGCCACTTCAGCTTTAAAACCAACCAGATCGTCTTTACGGTGGCATCGGATGAACAACTGCGCAGCTTTCTGCTGCACAAGGTCTACTGGCTGGGATACCGCTCCGGAAAATCAGACGCCAAGGTTTGGATCGCCGACCCTTATGACTGCGGCTATCTGAACAACAGCGCAGAAAAATTAGTGGCTGCCGCGAAGGCCCTGGGGCAGGAAGGCCTGCTGCAACTCGAAGGTGAATTTGCTTCCGCGACCAGCAAGCTGGAAGAAAAGGCAGAAGGCTTCCAGGCCGATCTGGAAAAAACCTTGGAAAGCACCGTGGCTAAATTCAACGCAGACATGGTGGAAAAATAACTATAAGGCTGTCTCATAAATGGCTCGGCGGGGTGGGCCCAACATAGGTGGTGTAATCTCAGACCATTCCCACCTCGTATCAATGCGGTTTGAATGTCTTCCCCGTCTCAAGCAACGTCTTCAGGCGGGAAAGAATACGCGGCCATCCATCGGCGCAGGCAGCGTAAGTGGGGTCGTCCTCGGCCCACTCGTCATGCGTCACCGTTACTTTTGTGGCTTCGGTCTCGGGCACCAGTTCGATAGTTGCGCGTGACGTCTTATCATTTTGGCCCATTGCGAAGGTGTACTGAAAGACTTTAGGCGGCTCAAACCGCACGATCTTCCCTCGAACGTAGGTCATGGGCTTGCCATCGGGTCCCGCGCCCACCCATGCGAGCAAGCCACCAGGCTTAAAGTCCGCTTGAAGCTCAGCGCCCGCGAAGATGATCCGGTTCGACTCCCGCGACACAAAGCCTTCCCACACCTTCTCCGGGGTCGCAGCAATGTAGAAAATATATTTAAGTGGTGCTTGATGGGCCATGATTGCTCCTGACTTTCCTGCGCCATCTTATATCCACAGGCAAAAACCCAACAAGGTAATAGTGCCAGCGGTTCTTCCTGATTGCTCGCATAACCTGGAATTTAGAGGCCTTTGTCCGGTAGGGGCACTTGTGGTGGTCGTCTGTGTGTGGGCGATATTTGAGCTCGCACGCTGGCTCGCCAGGCGAATGTCGCTTGCCCCTTGAAAAACCTGGGTTCGTCCACGTAACTGTCGAAATATCGCCATTTCAACAGCAACCGCCGGATATCGCATTTATGAGATAGCTTCTAGAACTTTTTCTTAAACGGGTTTGTGTCAGGGCATGGGTTGTCTTCTGAAACTGGGCGACTGTCTTGCCCCGTGGTCCCATTGTGGTATCAAACTCTTCGTTCCTGTGAAAACTTGCGCTATCCTCAGCACTGGAAGTGTATCCAGCATCCCAGGATGCGGGGGCATTGCCCTCATAGGTTCTTTGAAAATTTGCAAAAACCGGACTCGCTAGTCAGTCCTCAGTATAGAAACGGCCCACCAGTGATATATATCCAGTAAACACCCCGGACTGGCTCAGCAAGTGCCCAACCCAAAAGCGACTTTACCCAGTAAATACAGGGCTATCATGCTGTTTCAAGAGGTTCCGGCCACTTGCAGCAAGTGGGGGTGGGGCCACTTTTTACACCGGAGAATCCAAGGGCCGAAGATTACTAAATGATAAACGGCGGTTCTTTGCCGCCCAGAGGACGAAAACTAGCATTGGCTGAGTACTGCTTGCTGAAAAGTTGAACACGACGATTGCTGCTAAGCTGGAGTCGCTGCGCATTCAATCCCAGGTCTTGAATCATGGCAAGCCAATCCATTTCACTTGCGTCTTATTTGAAGCTGCTGCGCGGCAATGCCAACTTCCGCCGCTTGTGGATCGCGCAGATCATCAGTGAAATCGGCGACTGGTTTTACATGGTGGCCTTGTACGCCATGCTGCTGGAGTTCACGGGCAAGGCCGAGCTGCTGGGGCTGGCCTTTCTGCTGCAAGTTATGCCGCAGGCGTTGACCAGTCCCGTTGCGGGTGTAATCAACGACCGCCTGCGCCGCCGCGCTGTGATGATCTTCTCTGACCTGGCGCGCGCGGCCATCGTCTCTTGCATGCTGCTGGTGCGCTCACCGCAGATGATCTGGCTGGTCTACCCGCTGCTTTTTCTTGAGACCGTGATGTGGGGTCTTTTTGAACCTGCGCGCAATGCCGTGGTTCCCAATATCGTGGCGGACGATGAGATCATCATCGCCAACACTCTGAGCTCGACGACATGGTCGCTTAATCTCTTTTTGGGGTCGGCATTAGGAGGCGTGGTAGCCGCTTTCTTAGGGCGCGATGCCGTGTTCGTGCTGAATGGTCTATCGTTTCTGATCTCGGCATTTCTGATCTCGCGCATGCGATTCGCTGAACCCCATACCGAGTCATTGCCTCCTCTGCGTTGGCGCGACTTGGTAGATTATTCGCCTATGATTGAAGGCGTGCGCTATGTGCGCAGGCAGGCGCGCCTGGCTGTGACCGTATTTGTGAAAGCGGGATTAGGGGTCACCGGCGCCAGTTGGGTGATCTTTCCTATTATGGGATCTCGTGTTTTCCCGGTGACAGGTCATGGGATGGATTCGCACCACGGCGCTTTGCTGGGAATGAGCCTGTTGATGGGCGCCCGCGGGCTGGGAGCGCTGATTGGCCCGGTAGTAGCGGCTCCTTGGGCGCAACAAAATCTTCAACGATTGCGCCTGGGAATCATGGCTGGGTTCTTTCTTTACGGCGCCGGTTACATTGGATTGAAATTCATCCAACATGCGACTGTGGCTTATGTTGTGGTGACACTCTCTCACACGGGTGGCGCCATGGTGTGGGTGTTTTCCACTACGCTCCTTCAATTAATGACCGACGATAAGTTCCGCGGCCGCGTCTTCGCCGCCGAACTTGGCTTTTGCACCATCATCCTGGCACTTACGGCTTATCTGGCTGGCATATTCATTGACCGCGGAGTTGACGTGCGCACCATCGCGCTGGCCACGGGAGTGTTGACTGTTGCAAGCGGGATTGTTTGGGCGTGGTTGGGAGTGAGGAAGAGTGGACAGCCGGATGTCAGCCCTCCTGAGATTTGAGCGATGAGAAAACAGAGGCGCAGCCAAAAATCAAAGCTGCGCCTCCTGCCGTTACTTGGGCATCTTTTCCAGCTCGCGGATATACCCGATGACGGCCTCACTCCAGCCATCAACGTGCATCCACTTGCCGTAGCCGACGCCGTTCTTGAAGCTGGCTACGTTAATCATGTAGCCCATCCCCTTGGGGTTGGGCACGGTGTCATGCGCCTGCTCATCCGTGATTACGATCAACCGGTCGTAAGTCTCGGTGAGCTCGCCCAACGACTTGCCCAGGTAAGTTCCGCTGTGCGACTGGCTGTGCTCCAGGGCATCGCGCAGCGCAAAGCCCTGGCGCGCCGGCACCTGCACCAGCTTGTCAGAGAAGGTGTAGATGGCAACCTGCTCGCAGATCTCGCGCAGCAACACCGCCAGACCATAGGCGGCGTCGGTGCGGTGCATCTCCGAGTTACGCGAGAGCGGATGGTTCATGCTGCCGGAGACGTCTACCAGCAACACTGTCTTCCCAGGCAGTTTCTCCTGCGAAGCCAGCGCCTTGAACATGGCCTGCTCCAGCACCTGCTCCCACTGCGGCGCGTGACGCGCGGCAGCGATGAAGCGGAAAGGAAGCACACGATCGGTCTTCATCGCGCGCAGCGCCGTGCCTACCAGGTTCGGATCAACATCGGCGTCCTTCATGTTGCGCAGGTTGCGCAGCAAGGCCAGCGCACCCAGCTTGTTCTCCTGCAGCAGGCGCTCCCAGGTCTGGAGCTTGTCGGCCCCGGCCGAGAGTGCAACTTCCCACGTATCCGGCGAAGCCAGCGTGCCCTCGACGAGCTGCTTCCACAACTCCGCCTGCGCGTCATTCAACGGCTTGGCGTGGCACAGGAACAGCACGTCGCGCAGCTTGATGGGACCGGGACGGTTGTACTTGGCCAGCGCGTATGCGTCGAACTTGGTGAACGCGCCTGCCAATCCCTTTTTCACCTGCGCCGAAAGCGGGGCCTTACCATCCTTCCAGTAGATGGCCACGAACTCAGAGAGTTCGTCGGCGCGCTGGACCACGCGCTGCAGGGTCTCGGCCACCTGGACGCGGTGCGTCTTGTTGCGCGCCATCTCGCGCACCAGCAAAAGCGGCGCGTGACGCAGCTTCATCTTCTCGCGCGCCTCAACGGCGAGCGAGGCCACGCGCTCGGCCTCGACCTTGGGCACCAGCTCGCGGATGCGTCCGGCAATCTCGACGCCATCCTCGTAGAACTGGTCCTCCCACAACATGCAGGCCAGCACCGACCGGCGAAGCTGCTGCTCCGCGTTGATCTGCCGCACTGGCGCACCTTCATGCGTGCGCGAGCCAAAGACAAACTTTTTCAAATTCAAACGAGCCATGAAATTTTCCTTCCTTATTAACTCTTTCAATTTCAACTAGAGCATTGACTGCTTTCTCGGGGAACAAGCGATGCGGCGTTTTACGCTGCCTCATAGTAAAAGATCAGTGCTGGCGAGGCAGGTATGAAGTAACCGTTATCTTCACCACCGAGAAAATGTTTGCAGTAGAGACATAGCATGCTACGTCTCTCACCATCGGCAAAATCGTTATCCCATAAAAATTATTTCTCGGGGAACAAGCGACACA
>DATHMF010000107.1 GCA_035487355.1 Terriglobales bacterium
CTTGATTGACTATGCACTTGGGAACGCAGTCCCTGCTACCCCCAAGAGCGGATACGCTTTTGTGGCGGCAAACTCCAATGGTGGACAGAGCTTTGTCGAGGGTGGCACGCCGGTTACTCTGGGAAGAACCGGAAATAAATCATTCTGCGCAATTGAGGATGGCGTTGTGCATTTTGATCCTACTGGCGCTGCTGCCGGCACCACAGGTGCAACTGCCTGCATTGCGTTGTCACCGATTGGCCAGTAAGTCAGTTCGAAGTTTGGCAAAGTACCTGGGGTTGTGGTGCTTGCCCTCCCGTCTGTCGGGCAAGCAGGCAACTCCATGTTTCTTTGCAGTTAAAGGTTCTGACATTTCTAACTGTTTTCATTTGTCAGATTTCAGGAATTCAAGGTTAGAGACATGGCGTGATCTCAACTAAGGAAACTGTTCCTTTACGGAACTAGGCAACAATTCCCATCCTCATGCCCACGCGCTGCAACGTCTCCAGCGCTTTTTCCAACTGCTCGCGCGTGTGGGTCGCGCTCATGATGGTACGGATGCGGGCTTTGCCCTCGGGCACGGTGGGAAAAGCAATGCCGGTGCCCAGCACGCCTTCTTTGAACAGTTCACGGCTAAACTCCATGGCCAGGCGGCCTTCGCCTACGATGATCGGCGTTATCGGAGTTTCGCTGGCGGGAGTATTCACACCGCCGATGTTGAAGCCCAGACGGCCTAATTCTTTTTTGAAGAAGCGGGTGTTCTCCCAAAGCTTTTCAATGCGCTCGGGCTCTTCTTCCAAAACCTCGAAGGCCGCGATGCAGGTGGCGGCCACGGAAGGCGGATGCGATGTCGAAAACAGGAATGGCCGGGCGCGGTGATAAAGAAATTCGATCAGATCACGCGAGCCGCATACATATCCGCCGAGTGCGCCGACGGCCTTGGAGAGCGTGCCTACTTGCACGTCCACGCGGCCATGCACATTGAAGTGGTCAATCGTCCCACGGCCATTGCGCCCCAGGACGCCTGAAGCATGGGCGTCATCCACCATCATGATGGCGCCGTACTTTTCCGCCAGATCGCAGAGTGCAGGCAGCGGGCCGATGTCGCCATCCATGGAAAAGACGCCGTCGGTGATAAGCAGCTTGCGTCCCGGCTGATCTTTGATAGAAGCCAACTGCTCTTCCGCGTGTGCCGCGTCCTTGTGGCGAAAGACCAGGATCTTGGCGCGTGAGAGCCGCGCCCCATCAATGATGCTGGCATGGTTAAGTTCATCAGAGATGATGAAATCTTCTTTGCCCAAAATCGCCGAGACCGTGCCGGCATTGGCGGCGAATCCCGATTGAAAAACCACGCAAGCTTCCACATTCTTGAAGCGGGCAATTTTCTCTTCCAGCTCCATGTGGATCTTCATGGTGCCGGCAATAGTGCGCACCGCGCCCGAACCTACGCCGTATTTGCGCGTGGCCTCCAGCGCTGCTTCGCGCAGCTTGGGATGCGTGGTCAGGCCAAGATAATTGTTCGATGCAAGATTGATGACCTTCTTGCCGTCAAAGGTACAGACCGGCTCCTGCTCGTCTTCCAGCACGCGCAGCTTGAAGTAGGTCCCTTTGTTCTTGAGTTCGTTGAGTTGGTCGGTGAGATAAGAGAGTTGCGGGCGAGTGGAGGTGATGGCCATAAGGCTTTAATATTCAACCTTCAAAAAGTTGTGATGCGAGTGCATCGCGTTCGCACTTCAAATAAGCAGCCACATCAGTGAGTATGCGGTTAAGCGTTCCCACTTTCAGAAAGTTGTGATCAGGAATTGTAATATGGTGCTGAGTTCCCATGTATTGCGAAGTGAGCCGCATATGGCTGCCTTCTTGTCGTGTAATTTGATATCCAAAGCGCTGTAGAAGTTTTGCCAGATCTCAGCCACTTAAATCGCGAGGCAGCCTCAAGCCGAGAGCACCTCATCCTTAACCATATGTAGCCGAATCAGTGCGGGACGGTCTTCTGCACGATCAAAATGACATCGCACAGCTTCGCGAACGTTTTTACGTAACTCTTCCATCGTTTCAGCTTCAGTGAATATAGATTCCCCTAGTGCGTGGGCTTCATAACCACCTTCTGGGCTTTCTACGACTTCGAAAATAATCTCGCTTCGTTGCATATTTATGATTCTATCGCCTGCCCACGCATTTAGGGATCGAGAAATTATTACACGTCTTACGGCAATCCTTTCGAATACTTGCCTGGTGATTTGCTTTTAAATTCCTCCGATTTGCCGCGGGGAATGCTCAGCGACTTCCACTCCGCACCGCGAATATGTTTGGCCAGAAAAATAATCTGCCCGATATGCTGAACATAATGCAGGAGCGCCCGGTTGAGCGCCTGCAATACCGTATGCGCCTCTCCGCGTATGGTAATGATCCGCTCCACATCCTCGGGTTTGAGCGATTCCAGAGTGTCGAAGAGGCATTGCCACTCCTTCTCCCAGGTGCGCATCAGCTCTTCCTGGGTCAGGTTCTCCTGAACGAATTCCTGATCGCGGTGGCGGTCGGGCTTTTCCCCGTCGCTGGTGAGGAAATCGGTGAAGCGCGAGCGTATGTTGCCGCTGATATGTTTCATGAGGATGGCAACGCTGTTGGCTTCAGGATCAATTTGCAGAAAAAATTCTTTCTCACTGAGCTGGGCGATTGCGCCATCGGCCAGCCGCTTGTACCCGCGCAGCCCGCGACGGACTTCCTCCAGATAAGCCTTGCCCCACGCCTCATCCATTTTGCAAACTCGCATTTTGCGAACTCGGCACCGGAAGTACCGGAGGAACGGATAAAGGCCGCAGCTCAAACTTAAGCCCGCCGATCCTTCCCGCTACCAGGTTATAGATAAACGCGCTGATGCAGCCGAAGGCGAATCCCATCAACCCATAAACAATCGGCATGGCAATGGCAAAGATGACTCCCACGACCCCGCTAATGGCGGCTGCTTCCTTATCCTGGCTGAACACACCTGCGATCGCCATGATCAGGAACAACGGAATGAACAGGACCGCCAGCAACCCATAAGTTACTCCTGCGATTTTCCCAACGGATAAAACATCCAAGCGCTTCAATTCCTGCATGCTTCCCCCTTTTTTGAAACATCTCAGGATACTAGAAACAATCGCCGTCTAGTGGCGACTTCGGCCCGGCCTGCGAGTGCTCACCGCCTCCCATCCACCGATCCCATCAGCAAATTTAAAGACCCGCCACCGGGAGATTCAATGCGAATGCGCTCACCCCGGCGCAGTCTGCGGCTCACCTTTCCCGGCAACTCTTCCCGTGAGCCATCGCGACGAACGATTTGTGTTTTCCCCGGCTCTCCATCGGCCGCGCCCCCCAAGCCATATGGTCCACGCTTGCGCCGGTCAGCGAGTACGGTAACGTCGGCATCGGTAAGCAGTTCGATTTCGCGAACAATTCCCTTTCCGCCGCGATATACATTTGCATGCAGTGAGCGCTCTGCCGCCTCTGTAGAGCGGCGAATGGAATATTCCGTCACCCGAAAGGGATACGCATATTCCAGCGCCTCAACCGGCGTATTCCACGAATTCGTCATATGGGTATGCACCGCCGAGACGCCATCTTTTCCCGGACGCGCCCCCATGCCCCCGGCAATCGTCTCGTAGTAGGCGAAGGGATGACCGTTGCGAGGATCAATGCCGCCGATCGTGAGGTTGTTCATCGTTCCCGAAGAGCCGGCAGGAATGCGCTCGGGGATGGCCTGCGCCAGCGCGCGCAGAAGAACATCAACAATGCGCTGCGAGGTTTCCACATTGCCTCCTGCTACTGCGGCGGGTGGATGCGCATTCACCACGGTTCCGGAAGGCGCGACTACCCGGACAGGACGCATCAACCCCGCGGTCGCCGGCACGTCTTCCGCCAGCAAACAGCGGAAGACGTAAAAGCACGCCGAGTAAGTAATGGCTTCCACGGCGTTGATGCTGCCTTCCACTTGCGCGTCGCTTCCGGTGAAATCAACCTTGACCATGGGTCTATGTTTCCCCGAGGATCCACGGCTCGTGCCCCCATCCACGTGAATCGCAACCTGAATTTTTACCGGCTTGTCGCTGACACCGTCGTCGTCCAAGAAATCTTCTGCACGGTAAACTCCGCGCGGCACCCGTCCGAGGAATGCTCGCATCATGTTTTCCGAGTAATCCAATAATTCGACGGCGGCGCGTTGCACGCGCGGCAACGAATAACGGCTGCATAATTGGCGCAGCCGCTCGGCGCCGGTGTGACACGCCGCCAGTTGCGCGTTGAGGTCGCCTTCACGCTCCTGGGGCGTGCGCACGTTACTGAGCAGAAGCGCGAGCACATCGCGCTGCAACTCACCATGCTTAACAATGTGCACCGGCGGTATGCGAAGGCCTTCCTGATAAATTTTGCGGCACGGGCCCATGGAACCGGCGTAGGCGCCCCCGATATCGGCGTGATGCGCGCGTGAGGCCACAAAAAAATCTGGCTTCGAAAAAACAGGTTGAAGCTGAGAACCGCCCTTCGCCGATTTCGCGGTGCGCAACCTAGCTGACCGCGCCTCTGACTTTTGTTTCTTTACGAAGACCGGCGCAACCAGCGTGATATCGGGCAGATGCGTGCCGCCGCAAAAAGGATCGTTGAGCATGGCCACATCGCCGGGCGCAAGAAAAAGCGCGCCAATGGCCGCCCGCACCGACATCGGCATGGAGCCCAGGTGCACGGGCATGTGATCGCCCATGGCAATCGCCTCGCCCGCCGCATCAAACACAGCGCACGAGTAGTCGCGCCGCTCCTTGATGTTGGGTGAAAACGCGGTGCGATTCAGGGCCGCTCCCATTTCTTCCGCGATGGAATGAAAGAGGTTTTTAAAAATTTCGAGTTCGATGGGATCAGTATTTGACATTCAAGCACTCGGTACTTAACAAACCAACGGAAGGGTGCACTCCCATATGCCAATTTTTGATTTTCGATTTACGAATTTTCCGAAAAACTAACCGGATTTCTTAAAATCGTACTTCTTCAATCGTAATCGTACTTCCGCATGAAACGCTCTCCTGGCCGTTTTTTTCAAAAATCTTATTGACTTTTAGCGCAAGAAGCCGCAATATCTTGTGCCAGGCGATGTGAAACCACATTTTGTTGGGTTCACGTTGCATATGGGCCCCCATTCAAGGGAAATAACGTTCCAGGAGGAACTCAGATGCCAGCGAAGAAAAAAGCAAAAAAGAAAAAGAGATAATGCCAGGCGAGGCTAATAGCCTCGCCAGTTTTTTAAACGCAAAGGAATTCACCAACTAGCGAAAATCTTTAAGGGCCTTCACTCATGTGAAGGCCCAAATTTTTTGTGCATCATTTATTGCACAAAGCTTAAGGATGCGTCTCCAGTCTGGAACCATCGCTCCGTGAAGGTCCCAAGGCACAAAGGTTGCGTGGGCAAAGGTGGCGGATTGAGCTTCCGATAAATTCAGCCGTGGAACGCTTTAGCTCTTGACCTGCGCGCTCACATTCTCTTAACATCCGCCATACGCCGCTTCTTTCATTCCCAGGAAAGAATTGAGTGACCCTATTGAGTGCCAAAGCTGCCAGCGCGACGAGTCCTCGGGTACAGCGAAAGAACGCAGCCGCCCGCTCTCGGCCTGAAGAAGTCTTAATTCCCGATAAGCTCTACTTTCGCATCGGAGAGGTAGCCAAGCTCTGCCGCTTGCCCGCCTACGTTCTGCGTTTTTGGGAGACCGAGTTTTCCCAGCTCAAACCCACCAAAAGCAGTACCGGGCAAAGGATGTACCGGCGCAACGACGTAGAAGCGGCTTTGCAGATCAAGCGCCTGCTCTATCACGAAGGATTGACGATCCCCGGAGCGCGCCAGCATCTGCTGGCCGAGCGCAAGGCCGCCCGCAACCAGACGGCATTGCCCTTTGCCACACCGCGCGATCAGGAAGGACTGCGACGCGTACGCAATGGACTAAAAGAAATTTTGGCGCTCCTGTCGAAACCAAAACGGTAAGCAAGGAGTTTGGTAGGTATTATTGACATCCTTAATTTCCTAATCCACTTTTGTCATCCCGACCGCAGCCGCGCTTCGCGGCGGAGTGGAGGGATCTAGGTTTTTCAGGGCGACATTGCGATTGCTGCGGGCTCGAAATGCTAGAATAGTTTCACCCTGACTTCGCGACAGCGAAGTTTTTCTCTTCTTGTCGGGACGTGGCTCAGCCTGGTAGAGCACTCGCTTGGGGTGCGAGGGGTCGGCAGTTCAAATCTGCCCGTCCCGACCATTCTCTTCATAAACAAAATAAGCAAATATTTTCGAGGACGATCCCTGGTCTACTGAGCCTGCGATTAAAAACGGGTTGGAATCATTGATGATTCCAACCCATTCAAAACAACTGTGCCTGATTTAGCGAGAATCATGATCGCGGAAACGATTATCGCGGTCACGGCCTCTGTCACCGTCATGATTGCGGTCGCGGTCATGATCTCGATCGCGGTCCTGGTCCCTGAAATAACGGCCATCACGGTCCACGTCGCGGTCACCGCGCCACTGATTGTTGTAACCGTAGCTAAACCAGTAGCCATGGAACTGGTTCCAGCAGCGCTCACGCTCGTAGTTCAGGTCACGCCGCCGGTCATACGCCTGTCGGCTGTAGTATCCGTGGTCTTCGATGGCATCCCGGAGTCTGGCTTCTGCCCGCTCAACTCGAAGCTGGCACGATCTTCCGTCCTCAGCCTGCACGCGGGGCACTCCAACCAGAAAACAGACTGCGCCCAGAGTTGCAGCCAAGGCTATTCTTTTCCCGAATTTTGCAAAGTTTATTTGTGTGTTCAAGGTTTCTCCTACTCCGCCCACACTTGTCATACTTGTTAAGATGCGCGCTTGATTTTTGAGGACCAGTGAAGTTTGTAAAGCTTTGCTGAAGATTTCATGAAGGTCTGCTGGGAGTACTTAGGGCAGGGGGAAAAAAGCTACTTGAAAGATACGCACTTGATTGCTGCATTGCCGGCAGCAACTATCCATTCGTGATTATTCCAGCTTCAAACATCTCTCCGCGCTGGCCACGACCGCCATCAAATCCTGCGCTTTGACCAGGCAATCCACGGCCCCACTGTTCATCAATTCCTGTCGTTCTTTTTCTTTGGCAAGACCGCTGAGCACCAGCACCGGAATGGCGGCTGTCGCAGGATCCTCTTTGAGAAGCCGCAACACCTCGTGTCCAGTCATCTTGGGCAGGAACAGGTCCAGCAGGATCAGGTCGAACTTTCCGTCTTCCCGGGCCAATCGCAGGCCCTCTTCGCCGTCGCCTGCAACCTGGACCTCGAATCCTTTCGCAATGAGGGTTTTTTCCAATGCACTCCGCAGAAACCTGGAATCATCAATCAACAGTACTCTGGCCCGCATATGTCCGTCTTCTCCTGTTAGTCCGGTTAGCTTGCTGTTGGACGATTGTCCGGGGCAATCAACTGGCTGGGGAGCTTAGGCGAATGATTTGACATCCATTGCTCAAGCACCGTGAACTCTTTGGGTGGCACGGAAGAGAAACTTACGCCCGCCCGGGTTTGGTCATCCGGGGTTGCGACATTCACTACTTTGCCGCTGACATGAATCAGCGCAGAAGTGCCCGGAAGCTTAAATGCTATTGCAAGGTGCTGGTCCACCTGCATAGCGTGCCTACATTGAAACGCCAGCCCACGGACGCTGAGGTAGACAATCTTGCCTTCCACAGGTCCGGTTCCGATCACATCTGCGGTCACTGGAATATCAACCGAACAGCGGACCGCCCGCCGGCGCTGCATGAGCATGTTTCCGTACGAAGCTCGCAGAAAACGCGTGGCCTGATCAACATTCACCGGTTTGTAGATGATGAAGTTGGCCCCGGCCTTTGTCGCAGATTGCACTTCCAGGTCTCCGTTGACCATGGCCAGCGCCGTAGATTTGGCATTTTGTGCAGAATTGCGCATCGCGTTCAGGATTTGAATGGAGTCGTCGCTCCCAGTCCAATCCATGATCAATGTGTCCAACTTAGTGTTCGTCACCGCGTCCAACGCCGAACTGAGTTCGATGCAAACTTCGGTCTCAATTTCGAAATTATCCAGCACCTGGTTCATCACACTGAGTACTTGCGCGTCACTGCTGAACAAGAGCCCCTTAAGCTTTACTACGTCTTCACTCACGGGCGCCTCCTATTAAGGTACGTGCTCTAGCGCGTTCGGTATATGAGCGTTCGCATTGCTCTCCCAAACTGCAGCTTGAGTAAGCACCGTTCCTGCCAGTGGTTTCAAACCCCTGTAGCAAGATCCAGAGAAGGCCCAACCTGAGTACGCGGGATTGCAGAACCTGTCGAGCGAATACTCTAGATTTTAGCTACTGCCGCTCTGGTACACAACATACTTTGCACGCTCACCGCTGATATTAGTACCATTACAGGAATAATTCCATTATGAAACTTGCACTAAGCCTCGTGAAACGTATGTGCAGCGTGAAAGTTCTGGTATTAGAAAACGGTAAGGCGGTAAAGGAAGCTTGGCAGCATGGCTTGACAGAATTCCCACCTGCCCGTTGGAGCAGGTGAAAGACCAAGGTGAAAGAGTATCATCTATTATTTATTCAAGGCCTCCGGTCGCCCGTTGGCACAAAATCCATTCAGCAAGCTATCTCACGGACCATCCCATGACACAGGCAAGCTCCCCATTGGCAGCAAGTACGAACAGACAGCAAGAGCAGATGTTTCCCACGCTGAGCCCCGCCCAGGTTGCCCGCATTGCCCAGCACGGAAAGACGCGCAAGGTGCAAGCCGGAGAAATACTTATCGAACAAGGTGCGCAGACTGTGCGCTTTTTCCTCGTGACTGCGGGGCAGGTGGAAGTTGTGCGTCCCGTGGGCGCGACCGAAGAAGTCATCGTTGTTCACTCGTCCGGTCAGTTTTTAGGCGAGCTGAACATGCTCTCCGGACGGCGGAGCATCGTGCGCGCCCGCGTACGCGAACAGGGTGAGGTGATTGAGCTCGATCTCAACAGTCTGCGGGCGCTGGTGCAAACTGACGCCGAGTTGAGCGAGATCCTCATGCGGGCCTTCATTTTACGCCGCACGGAACTTGTTGCCCAGGGACGCGGCGACGTGGTGGTTGTAGGCTCCAGCCATTCCGCCGGAACGCTGCGCATCAAAGAGTTCCTGACGCGCAACGCACATCCTTACACTTACCTTGATCTGGAGCGTGACACCGGTGTGCAGGAGCTGCTTGATCATTTCCAGGTACCGGTCGAAAAGGTGCCGGTTGTAATCTGCCGGGGCAAGGTCGTGCTGCAGAATCCTACGAACCAGCAACTGGCCGATTGTCTTGGCTTCAACGAAGGCATTGACCCGACCCAGATGCGCGATGTGATCGTCGTGGGCGCGGGACCCTCGGGACTGGCGGCCGCGGTCTACGCCGCTTCGGAAGGACTCGATGTCCTCGTGGTAGAGACAAACGCGCCTGGAGGACAAGCCGGTTCGAGTTCAAAGATTGAAAATTATCTGGGCTTCCCCACCGGCATCTCCGGACAGGAGCTGGCCAGTCGCGCCTACACACAGGCGCAGAAGTTCGGGGCCGAGATGATGATTGCCCGGGCAGCGATGCGGCTGGTCTGCGATCGCAGGCCTTACGCCATCGAAATTGACGGTGGCGCGCGGCTGACCGCGCGCAGCGTCATCATCGCCACCGGTGCCCAATACCGCCGGCTTCCGCTCGACAATCTGGCGCGCTTTGAAGGCACGGGAGTTTATTATGGCGCTACTTTCGTAGAGGCCCAGTTGTGCACGGATGATGAAGTCATCGTTGTAGGTGGCGGCAACTCGGCAGGGCAGGCAGCCGTTTTTCTGTCGCAGACCGCCAAGCATGTGCACGTGCTGGTCAGGTCAGATGGCCTCGCCGACACCATGTCGCGTTATCTCATTCGCCGCATCGAAGAGAGCCCGGTGATAACCCTGCATACGCGCACGGAAATCGTAGCCCTGGAGGGCAGCGATCGCCTGGAGCGCGTGCAATGGCGTAATGCTGAAAACGGAGCCGTGGAAACGCACGATATCCGGCACGTTTTTCTGATGACCGGCGCTGACCCAAATACCCGCTGGCTCGACGGCTGCGTTGCCATGGATGATAAGGGATTCATCAAGACCGGCCAGGATATTCGCCCCGACGAGTTAGCAGAAGCTCGCTGGCCGCTCGCGCGTGCGCCCTATCTGCTGGAAACCAGTCTGCCCGCCGTGTTTGCGGTGGGCGATGTCCGCTGCGGCAACGTCAAGCGCGTGGCATCAGCCGTGGGCGAAGGATCAATTTCAATTCATCTGGTGCACCAGACGCTGCAGGAGTAGTCGAAAATCATTTCGAGCATTCCACAGTCCCCCTAGCCTGGATTCCACTGTTCCCCAGTCTGGATTATTCATGAGGTCCTCGATGATGACAAGCCCAGCGCGGAACCTGGATTATTCATGAAGTGCGCGATATCGTACGAAAACGATTCGTAGTCCCGTTAGGGACGACGCTATCTCTTCGAGTTCTCGCACCTCGTGGGTAAGTTAGAAAATCGATCCGAACCCCGGTGCCAGGGCCCCGCCCACACGCCGGTTTTGCGTATCGTGGGGTGGAGAGGGGCGACACCTTTTTTCACTTTTGCTGCACAAAAGCATAGGCCATCTGGTCTGTTGATATCATTCTGATATCAAAACCTTCATTTCTCAGGAATTTTAGGTCATCATTGTCCTGGAAGTGTATCTAGCATTCAAGAATGCGGGGGTTAAGGTGAGGGCGCAGCGGCTTTACCGCGGAGCCCTTAGATAAAAGCCCCCTTAGGCTCTTTGAAAATTCAAAAAAAACAGCACCAGACACAGCACTCAAAACGGCTGCGAAATGTTATGTATCTAGTAAACACAGACGGCTTTGCACTCTAAGTCCATCCTGAAGCTAAACTCCGCGTTCTGCACACAAACCCCAAAAGCAACGGGCGTAGGGGTACTTTGCATCACAATTTACTGACAACACGCTCCGACACGTTCCTACTAAGCCTATGCACCCCTACACTTCCCCATTTCCTCCCATTTTTTCCACACTTTCCACAGAAAGCTATTTGCATCAACAGGGTTTCCACAGAATTCTTGCCTGTGGATATTGACGCTTTTTTGCTAGGGAGTAGCCTTAGAAGCAGAGCAGGAAACTGCACAACTTGTGTGGCAGTTGCAAATCTTGCACATGAGGTACTAGATATTGTGTTTTCTATTGACGGCCACAACAAAACGGGGGTACAGTTTTTGGCAGTAAGGTTTTCTGATGGAGAATAAAAAGGAAAAGCTCCTGCGGCGAAACAGGAGCGTTTCCGGTAAAGCTTCAAGCTTGATAGCGCAAGCGGAAGCGGACAGACTGGCCTCTTTATAGTCTGACCGCCCTGCCAAGTCAAGTTTAAAACTGTTAAATGTTCCGTCTGTGCTAGTACAGCACAATAAGGCGGGAGTGTAGTTTTTGGAAGCGAGTGAGGAGCAACGTTGTAAGAGGCGCACTCCTCACCCGCAGCCGGATTCACGGTCCCGATAAGCCGTGACCTTTTGATCGAGGGATGGGTGAGAGGTTGAAACCGCCCGACTGTCACTCGGGTAATCCTGCGGAGAGCTAGCTTGACGGCGGCGCTCCGCTGGGATTCGGGGGTTCGAATCCCTCTCCCTCGGCCAAATCTTTTTAAAAGAACTGAAAGAACGGCATTGTAAATCCTAGCCGTTCTTTTTGCGAGGTGTATTCCAGTATGGGCTTTTACATTTGGGGCAGACCTTCGGGGGAGTCTTTTTTCGAGGTGGCCAGAGATGCCCACAACGAAGGCATTTATATGCCTTCTTAACAATTGTATCTGTTGGACCGGTACCCATGCAAAGAACGATATACCGCATAAGGATATATTGTCAAGTATATTCTTGACAACTATATACCTAGATAGTAATATACTTCTCAGGTAAGCGAGGTGCTTATGGAACCTAGAGAAGAGCGCGGTAAGGAATTGGCGGCAACCAAGAAACTGCGGAGTAAACAGCCGGGAATCTGGCTTGTTCCTTCGCAAACTGGATTCGGGGATTACACGGTCAACGTTGCGACTGAGGAATTTACTTGCTCCTGCCCCGATTTTGAAATACGCCAGCAACCGTGTAAACACATTTTTGCAGTCGCTTATACCGTGGTGCGCGAACAAAAACCCGATGGCACGGTGACGGAAACGACGACCATAACTGCGGTCAAGAAAACCTATCCGCAGAACTGGCGACAGTACAATACTGCCCAAACAACGGAGCAAGACAGGTTTCAAGTCCTGCTGCATGATCTCTGCTGCACTGTGTCTACTCCGATGCCCAAAACGGGAAGACCGCCGCTGCCGTTCTGTGATGCTATTTTTAGTGCTACATACAAAGTTTATTCCACAGTTTCTCAGCGCCGTTTCATGAGCGATTTGCGAGAAGCTCACGAGCGCGGTTTTATCGCCAAGGTTCCGCACTTCAACACTATTTCCAACACTCTTGAGAGCGCAGAACTGACGCCGATTTTGCAGGAGCTTATTGCCCAAAGCAGCTTGCCTCTGAAATCTGTTGAAGTTGATTTCGCTGTGGACTCCAGCGGATTTACCTCGTCGCGGTTTGTCCGCTGGTTTGACCACAAGTACGGTACTGTTCGACAGAAACACGAATGGGTCAAAGTACATTTGATGTGTGGCGTTAAGACCAACGTTGTAACGGCGGTTGAAATTGGCGACAAGTACGCGGGAGACAGCCCATTCCTTACACCACTGCTTCAAACGACAGCAAAGAATTTCAGCATTTCTGAAGTTTCTGCTGATAAGGGATACATTAGTGCAAAGAACATGGAAGCTATCGCCGCCACTGGAGCCACGCCTTTCATTCCGTTCAGAAAAGGACAGACTGCAAAACCGGGTGGACTGTGGGAAAAGATGTTTTACTTCTTTAATTTTCACAAAGAGGAGTTCCTTGAGCGTTACCACAAGAGGAGCAACATCGAATCCACCTTCAGCGCGATCAAACGCAAGTTCGGTGACGGACTGCGAAGTAAAACCGATACCGCTATGGTCAACGAATCGTTGTGTAAGATTCTCTGTCATAACTTGGTCGTGCTCATCCATGAGATTCAAGAACTTGATATCAACGTTAGTTTCTGCACAAAAACTCAAGAGGCTGCACAAGAAGGCATCCTAAACTGAGGTTTTCTGTGCAAAGCCAACACAGACCAGCACAGCAAGTGTCGCCGCGGCAGGAGCTTTTCCCCAGTAAATACGCGGAGATCATACTGTTTCACGGGTTCAAAACACTAGCCAGCAAGTGGGGTGAGGGCGCCGGCCTTTTGCAGGTGCCGATGATTGCTAAAAGATAAACTGGGTAGCTTTCTAGGCTGGCAGCGGAAAAACGCCCTCCAAAGAAAAAGCTGGCAGCCCTTGCGAACCACCAGCTCGAAATTTAAAAACCGAAGTTACTGCTTGCTCAGAACCAGCACGGTAAAGGTATTGGGCACCATCGTGGGCCTCGGACGTGGCTGCTCTGGCGTCGCCGCCGGCGGCGGCCCGAACTCAACCGTCACGGTATAAACCGTGTGGGTCTTGGCGTCCAGGGCCATGGTGCGGGCGCCCTTCTGGGTAGTCAGGTTCTGCACGACTGAATATTTATCGGGCGAGTCTTCATGCACCACCGTCAGGCTGCCATCACCACCGCCATTGGAGCTGAAAGCGAGCTCGGTTCCCGGATCGAACCCGGTAGCATCCACTCCCTCGCCGATGGGAAGCGTAGTGATGACCTTGCCGGTGTCGGCATTGACCACGACCATCATTTTGTTATCGCATCCGGCAAAGAGGCGATGATGTTTTTTATCAATCGCCAGTCCCGATGGCGACTCGCAGGGAGCCAGCGGCCAATGGTTCAGCACGGTAAGCTTTTTAGGATCAATCGAGACCACCTCGCTCTTGTCTTCGAGATTTACAAAGAGTCTGCCTTTGTCATCGGCCACGGCAAATTCCGGCTTGCCGCCCAGGGGAATCGTTCCTGCCACCGTACCGGTAACAGCATCAATCGCGGTAGCATCCTTGCTCCTGCCATTGAAGGTGAACACGCGCTTGGAAGACGGCTCGTAAATAATGGCATCCGGGTTGGTCCCGGTAGTGACCCGGCCCAACTCCTTAAAAGTTTTGAGATCGAAGATGACCGCGTTGCCCTCGCGGCCGTTGCTGATGAATCCTTTGCCTAAATCTTTTACCAGGGCCACGCCGTGTATTCCGTTCAGGTTCGGGACATCTCCCAGAACCCTGAGCGCGCTCGCATCCAGCACCATGAGATGCGTGCCGCGTGTGATGTACAGCCGGTTGGCGTCGCTATCCATTGCCAGATAGTCCCAGCCCCCCTCGCCTCCCACAGTGCTCTTGGTTTTTACCGAGTAAGGGCCGTCACCCTTGGCGGCAAAGAGAACGCCGAATGCAAAAACGATCAATACAAAACAAGAAAAGCGAACTAGCTTAACAATCTGCATGAAAGTAATAACCTCCTGGTTCAGTTCTGGGTCTTTAAATTCTGGGTCGTAGAATCTGGTTCTCTAAATTGCGGGGCTAGTGTACAGCAGCGTCCTCGAGGCCAATGTTAATTATTCTTTACCAAATTCTTTACCAAATTTTTTCCCAATTCTTCAGCAATTCTTCATTCTTCCTGGCTTTACTCACATCGGCCGGTCTGGCCGCATGAATGTCATCTTGATTTATGGCAGGATCACCTCGCCCTAAATCCCGCCTGGTCTTTGCGTAGCTTGCGGCGGATGGAGTTCCTGCAGGCGAATGCTGTAGTGGCCGGTTTTGCCAGTATAGATTCTCTTTACGTAATAAATCCTATCCCCATCCACAAAAATCTCCGCATCTATGGGGACATCGACACTCCAGATGACATTTTCCTCTCCAGATTTGGAATCTATTTCCTCGTAGAACAGGCTGTCGGGCTCGTGCTGTCCATAGCCGGCGAGGCTGCCCTGCCCCAGGTAACCATTGCGATAGGCACTCAGGATTGCGTCCACCTCTGCCCCCTGATGTTGATGCTTGTACTTGACCTTACCCGTGTCTGCATCGAGTAGGATGGTTAAGTTGTCGTCGCAGTCAAGCAGCAGTTCGCTCAGAGCGGCGCTGAAAACCACCTTCCATACGGCCTCCCCTGAATAAATACTTGCATCGTCAGATTCGTCACCGATTGCATATTTCCAAACTCGTTTCCCGTCTCCACTCAGCATGTAGACGGTGTCATCTGCTACCACTACCATTCTGCCATCAGGCAGCACCTGAGGTGGGATTTGCCTAGGCCGGTGGCCGCTTGGGTGGGTAGACGTGAGTTCCACCTCGCTTGCTGGAAGCTGAGGCTTGGCCTTGTGTCGAGTTGCGCCAAGCAGGCAGGTTGCCAGACAGATCAGAGACACAACAGTTCGGGCGGATTTCATGAAATTCATCTCCTCAATAAAATTAATGGTGGATTGCGCGGACACTGTCTGACAAGGCTTTATCTTAAAGAGTTTATGAATCTCGCTCGAAATTAAAGAATCTTGAATCCTCAGATAGAGTCATATTTTCTATTTTTCCTGTGCATCAGCGGCGGGCTCAGGCAGCTCGGGGATTTCGACCGCGCTCCCGTGGATCTCAAAGCTCAAAGGTGCGGTGCCAATGGGCTCGAAGGTCACGCGGGCCGGCTGGCGCTGCCATTTGGGAGTGGGGCACTCCGAATCAGGCACGTCGCTGTTGTGGGCGGCGCCAATTTCCTTGCGAACGACGGGTTTTTTACGCCCAATTTGAGCTACGACAACGTAAACCTTCTCGGCATCGCTGGAGACGCCGCAGTACGCGGCAAAATCCCGGTACCAGCTCACCGCCGAATAAAAAGGATCAAACTCCGGCAGGTTCAGCACAGAGACGCGCCCTGTCTGGCGGTCTACCAGCAACCATCCGCTGCGCTGCCACTTCCATTTGGGAGCTGCTTTAGGATCGTCGGGCAGCGAGTCATTCACTCGATACGCCCGGCGCACCACGAACACATGGTCGGTGACATCGTGCGGGTCGCCCAGCGTGAATTCACGCAGCTTGGAATCCACATAAAGCGCGCGGACCTTGATGTCCTGCGCCTTGTCTTCGGCGGGACCGACAAACCACTTCACTGGCATCCATGCGCCGAAGGTAATTGTGTGTTGCCGGGGCGCGGCAGAAGCCAGCACAGAAATTGCAAAAAAGAAGAAGACAATACCAAATAGTGCTTTCATGGTTACAAACATATTAACGAAACGTGCTGCGGTTGGGCGCTTAACCGCAAAATTGTCTAAGCTTCTGCCACCGGGCCTGGAACGATCCGCGTTCGACTTCGCCGTTTTTGAATTTCAACTCATAGGTTCCGGCTGCTCCGTTTTCGTCGTAGGTGGTGAGAGTAACGGTACCGGCCACCGCACTTTCGCACTGTTCAGGAGCAAGACACCGGTTGCCGAGACCCAGATCCCCTTGCAACGAAATCGGTTGATTGACTGGAGGCGGCAGATTCCGCCAAAGGTTGATAGCGATTGAGGGAAGAGGGATCTCGCTTGAGGTAACCTGCAACTTTGTCAGGTAAATTGCAATTGCCGGGCCATCCCATGGTGCACATCCATTACGAACCACGGCGTAAGAATAGTTTCCTTTTCCAACCGGAGCTTGCGCAGTGATCGGTTTAGATGACAGCCAGGCGCTGCCGTCAACACAGCGGTTTTGGCGGCACTTGGCCTGAAAAGGAATCGGGGCGCATGCCGGACGCTGGTCCCACTGCTTCCCGCATGCATTACGGACCCGTGCCTGCAGCTTCAGCAACTCCGGTCCTCGTGTTTTGCTGATGCCGGGCTTGGCCAGCACGACCGCCGGAGCGCAAGAGTCGGCGCGAATGTAATATCCATCGCAATCTGCGTCCTGCTGGCAATGATCAGGCGGTGCTTTCAGAAATGCTTCCAGGTCCCTCTGCCTGGCGCTGCATGCATCGTCTGCCGAAGCCGGCGGGAGCATGATAGATAACGTAGTGAGAACCGCAAGCGCACAACTAAAAATTGTTGTCCAGCCGGGGCTCGGATTGCGTAAAAATCGAATAGCCATACTACTTGTTAGAACGATGCACTTCAGCAAACTTGCATTGCGAGTTCTACCACGTTGCAGGCAACCATTCAACCAGAGTATTTTTCCATTCAAACTGACAACTTCCGGTCTGTTCGATCTAATACTGGTCAATCACGAACATAGTGAGCGATCTGCTTATTGAAACTTGAACCCGAAAACTGAAACTTTTTAAAATCCATTCTCTTCTGAAATCCGTTCTATTAGTGAAGTAACAATTTCCAGGCCTGAATCACAATCACATGAGACAGTTTCAAGTTGTTAGTTCAAGTTTCAAAATCCTAGCTTGAAACTTGAAACTTTTTGCAGGAGATAACTATGAAGTATTCGGCACATCGTTTTCTTGCCTATCTTGGGATCGTTGCTCTGTTCATCGGCTCGGGCACGAAGCTGCTGGCGCAGGGCTATTACGCTACTGTAGCCGGCGGATGGAACAATTCTGCCACCGGCAGCTACTCGGCGGTAGGTGGCGGCAGCAACAACCTCGCCAGCGGCTACGCCTCGGTCATAACTGGAGGCGCCGAGAACATAGGCAGTGGCAACTACACCACCGTGAGCGGAGGCTTCAACACCGGCAGCGGAGTTGCCTCCGCCGTAACTGGAGGCGCCTTCAACAACGCCAGCGGCAACTACTCGATCGTTGCCGGCGGCGGCGGCAATGTCGCCAGCGGGTTTGTCAGCTTTGCCGCGGGCTGCGGCGCTAACACCAATAACCAAAGCGGGGCTTTTGTGTGGGGTGACAGTGGATGTGCTGGCTTGAACGCCACCGTCCCCAACCAGTTTATGGCCCGCGCCTCTGGCGGCGTGATTTTCTATAGCAACTCGGGCCTGACCAGCGGTGTGCAACTGGCCGCAGGAGGCGGTAGCTGGTCTTCGCTCAGCGACCGCAACGTCAAGCAACACTTTGCCCCTGTTGATAACCAGCAACTTTTGCTACGCGTGCTGGCCCTCCCGGTTACCACCTGGAATTACAAGACGCAGGATGCTTCCATCCGCCACATCGGACCGATGGCGCAGGATTTCTTCACTGCCTTCAACGTGGGCGAAGATGACCACCACATCACCGAGATTGATGAAGGCGGCGTGGCCCTGGCCGCCATCCAGGGATTGAACCAGAAACTGGAAGAGCAGCTTCGTCAAAAAGACGCCCAGCTCTCCGCTCAACAGAAACAGATTGAAGCCCTCGAACAGCAGATGCGCACCATGATGCTGCGCGTCGCGGCCGTGGAAAAAGCATCGCCAACGAATGCCCGGATCAGCGAGGTCGCCTCCGCACGGTAAGAACAGTTTGGCCAGTTGATACACTTGGGTAGAGACGCAGCTTGCTGCGTCTCCTGCTCGCGTTACCATTCTTTTTAGGCGGATGCCGTGCTGAGAACCTTTGTGTCTCCATTCTGAACCAAATCCAAGTTGACATCTTCTGCTTGAAACTCGACACTTGAAGCTTGAAACCAATCCCGGCGTCTACGTCGCTGATGGATGAAGGCAAGAACGAATTCGTGAAATACAGCATCGTCATTCCGGCCTACAACGAAGCCGCCCGCATCGCTCCGACCTTGGAGAAGATTCTGGCGCATACCGCCCAACAGGGATGGCAAGCTGAAATCCTTGTGGTCAACGACGGCTCGCGCGATAACACCGCCGAAATTGTGCGCGAATGCGCGCAGCGCAACCCTTCCGTGAAACTGGTAGAAAACCCCGGCAATCGCGGCAAAGGATACAGCGTGCGCAACGGCATGCTGCACGCTCAAGGCGACATCTTACTGTTCAGCGATGCCGATCTCTCCGCGCCAATCTATGAGGCAAGCAAACTCTTTACCGCTCTTGAAAGCGGGGCCGGGGTGGCCATTGGCTCCCGCTGGATGAATAGAGCATTGCAGATTGAGAAGCAGCCGCTTCTCCGCCAGTTTTTCGGGCGCATATTCAACCTGGCACTTAGAATTGTTCTTAATCTGAAGCAAAAAGATACGCAGTGCGGATTCAAGGCCTTCACCCGGCGCGCCGCCGACACCATCTTTCCCCGGCAGCGGATCGAACGCTGGGGCTTCGATCCCGAGCTTCTCTTCCTCGCCCACCGGCTTGGATTTAAAGTCGCAGAAGTCCCAGTGGAGTGGGCGCATGACGACCGCTCAACGATCCATCCATTAAGAGACGGCATTAAGATGTTTTTTGAGATGTTGAAGGTGCGCTGGAATTCGATCACCGGCAAATACAAAGTTCCGCATCTGGCGTTAGGCCCGCCCGACTCCAACCCCAGCGAAAGAACCGCCTAAAGTCTGAAGCAAAACTGGCAACTAACAACCAGGAAACCGGCAACTGTGATCCCTACGATGCCGCCTCTTCCCGCACATTCTGGCGGCGCGGAACGGCGGACACCCCTTTACCCCGCTCGAGTGCGAGCGTCATGGTATTGGAGCAGCGTCCACAGAGCCAGAAATGCTCCAGACGCGGGGTCTTCCGCGACGAAGGAACAAGCTGCGGTCCCGTTGGCCGGGTTTCTCCCGAGCCATCTATTTCTACCTGGAAAATTTTGCCTTCACGGAAGTACTGAAACGGTGTTGAGCAGTTTGGATTGGCGCATTTAGAAACCATTGACATCCTCTCGATATCTATATCAGTGAGTCCTGCTAAGCAGCAGGGTGGAAGTCACGGCTGTAGCGTTGCTCAGCCAGAGATTAAAAGAAAAATTGCACTTTATTCAGATGCAGCAATCTGGCTTTGAGTCGCAGGATTAAGAAAATTTAACTTTCGGAAGCAGGAAGCGCTTCTGAAAATCGCGGTTCTTTTATAATGATATCTATAATCTTCTCAATTACAACCTGAAAGATTTGACTGCAACAATTCGAGACAAGGGATTTCATGAGTATCACCCAAACCATGCCGGAAGCTGCCACGCAGCCACCCGCAGACCACGAAAAGATTTTTGAGCTCTTCCGCCGCTGGGGGTACCTTCAGGCCGCCCTCGACCCGCTCGGACACATGCCGCCCGAGCCTCATCCTGAACTGAAGCTCACCGGTAAGATCGCCGAAGAAGCGCGAGCGATCTATTGTGGCCCGATCGGCGCCGAATTCATGCACCTGCCGCAGCCCGAGCGCCGTCTCTGGGTACAGGAGCGCATGGAAGGGCGGTCCTTGAAAAAAGCCCCGGATGCTGAACGTATTCTGCAGCGCCTCATCCGCTCCGAGGTGTTTGAACAGGTCATCCAGTCGCGTTATCTGGGGACCAAGCGTTTTTCGCTTGAAGGTCTGTGCGGCCTGATTCCGCTGATGGATGAAATTCTGGAAGTCGCCGCCGCGCGCGGAACCGTGGAAGCCATCCTGGGCATGAGCCATCGCGGCCGCCTCAACGTCATGCTGAACATTGTGTGCCGCGATGCCGCCGAGATTTTTTCCGGCTTTGAAGATGTAGACCCGCGCAGCGTGCTGGGAGCGGGCGATGTGAAATACCACATGGGCGCCACCGGTGAATTCAACACGCGCAGCGGAAAAAAGATCAATATCCACCTGGTTTCCAATCCCAGCCACCTGGAAGCAGTGGACCCGGTCGTGCTCGGACGCACCCGCGCCAAGCAGACCCGCTACGGCGATACCAGCCGCACCCAGTATCTTCCCATCGAGCTGCATGGTGACGCCGCCTTTGCCGGACAGGGCATCCTGGCAGAAACGTTGAATCTCGCCGGCCTGCAGGCCTACGATGTGGGCGGAACCATCCACGTGATCTGCAATAACCTGATTGGCTTTACCACCAGCCCCAAAGACCTGCATCCCACGCGCTTCGCCTCGGACGTAAGCAAGCGCCTGCCGGTCCCGGTCTTTCACGTCAACGCGGAAGATCCTGAAGCTATCGTCCGTGTGGCAAACATGGCTGCCGAGTATCGCTATGAGTTCTCCAGCGAGGTTGTCATTGACCTGATCGGCTTCCGCCGTCACGGGCATAGCGAGGTGGATGACCCCACCATCACGCAACCGGCGTTGTACAAAATCATCAATCAGCATCCGCCGCTGTGGCAGATTTATGCCCAGAAAAACAATCTCGATCCTGCGCCTGTGGTTGAGCAAGTCAAAACCGAGTTGCAGGATGCGCAAAAGCGCGGCCAAAGCATAAAAAAGAAGCTGCTCTTTTACACCCTGCCCGCGTATTGGGATAAGTTTGTCGGCGGCAACTACAAGCCGGAATATGAAGTCCGCACCGGGATTGATACCGCCGAGCTCGCCGCAGTTACGCAGGCGCTGACCACCGTGCCCGAGATTTTTACTCCACATCCTAAGATCAAGAAGCTGCTGGAAGAGCGCGCCCGCATGGGCTCCGGCGCTAAAGCGGTAGATTATGGCATGGCGGAAGCGCTGGCCTTCGGATCGCTGCTGAAACAAGGTGTCCCCATCCGCATGAGCGGACAGGATAGCCGCCGCGGGACCTTCAACCAGCGTCACGCCGTGCTTATTGATGTAGAGAACGAGCAGGAATATATCCCGCTTTGTCACGTTTCCAAAGACCAGGCGCGCTGCGAAATTTACAACTCCACGCTTTCCGAGGCTGCCGTGCTGGGCTACGAATATGGCTACAGCCGCGATTATCCCGAGACGCTGGTGCTCTGGGAGGCCCAGTTCGGTGACTTCGCCAACGGCGCGCAGATTGTGATTGACCAGTTTGCCAGCGCCGGCGAGGACAAATGGCGCCTGTACTCAGGGCTGGTCCTGCTGCTGCCGCACGGTTATGAAGGCCAAGGCCCGGAGCACTCCAGCGCCCGCGTTGAACGTTTTCTGCAACTGGCCGCCGAAGACAACATGCAGATTTGCCAGCCCTCCAACGCTGCCCAGTACTTCCACCTGCTGCGGCGGCAAGCCCTGCAAAAATGGCGCAAGCCGCTGGTCGTCTTTACCCCCAAGAGCATGCTGCGGCATCCCGATGCCAGCAGCAACGTCGACGAATTTACCCGCGAACGTTTTCTGCGGGTTGTCCCTGATAATCAGGTGAGCAACGCATCGCGCATGTTGATCTGCAGCGGCAAAATTGGCCACGAGCTACGCCAGGCACGCACTGCGCGTAAAGATACGCGCACTGCCATTGTCTTCCTCGATCAGCTCTATCCTTTCCCGGAAAAAGAGCTGGAAGCAGAGCTGGCCCGCCATCCCAAGCTGCGCGAGATCATATGGGTTCAGGAAGAGCCGGCCAACATGGGTGCTCTCTCCTACGTGCTGCCACGGCTGGAGCGCGTGGCCGGCAAGATTCCCGTACTCTCGATCAAACGCTCGGCCAGCGCCAGCCCGGCAACCGGCTCCGCCAAGGCGCACGAGATGGAGCAGAAGACGCTGGTCACGATGGCATTCGGAAGTAAGCCAAGCTCTTAGCCGTTAGCTTTTGGCTCTTAGCGCCGTAGGCGCGGCGGAGAGTTTAGCCCACCGCGAAGCGGTGGGTAAGCAGAAATAAAGAGTGCGAGCCCCGTAGGGGCGACACCAAAAAGCTTCCTTGCCGATACCGATTCTGAAACGGCCATGAGGTTGAAAGCTTAAAGCTAAGAGCTAAAAGCTAAGAGCTTCTTCTGGAAGAGTAGAATTAATCCTAGACAATCTTAAGGAGCATTAAATGGGTAACGACAACAAGCCGGGCCAGCGCATGGTCTATTGCATAAAATTGCAGAAGGAGCTGCCCGGGCTGGATGAGCCTCCCTTCGACGGCGAGCTGGGCCAGCGCATCTATAACCAGGTCTCAGCCGAAGCCTGGCGGGCGTGGGGCGACTTCTGCAAGATGGTGCTGAACGAATACCGCCTCAATCCGGCCAGCCCGCACGACCAGCAAGTCATCGTGCAGCACATGGAACACTATTTCTTCGGCGAGAATCCCGTGGCGCCGCCACCGGAGTATGTCCCGCCCAAGAGCTAAAGCAGTTTGCAGGAGGATGAGCGGTAGACAAGAGGATGACCGGTAGAGACGTAGCTTGCTACGTCTCCAAGCCTGGATCACGAGACTATATCAGGGCGCGGCTTTTTAGCATGCGTTAGAAGGCCTGTATAAAGAGTCTGTGTGGGAACTGAATTTTAGTGGGTACCTGAAGGGCGAACAACCCCGAAGGGGTGACGCATTATAGCCCAGCGCTTCAGCGCTGGGTAGGTTGCAGGAAACGATTCCTAGTCCCGTCAGGGACGACGCTATGCGTTCAAATTCTCACACAGACTTTTTGTCCTCTGCGGGAATGAATCTTTGAACGAATAATGATCAACGTCCTCCAACTCGGCCGGCTTGATTACGAAACAGCGCTGAAGCTGCAACACTCGCTGGTTGAACTGCGCAAGCAGAATCGCATCGCCGATACGCTGTTGCTGCTGGAGCATCCACCGGTCATCACCCTGGGACGCAATGCCAAAGCCGGCAACCTGCGGGCTTCGGCAGAGGAACTGGCCGCTCGCGGCGTGCAGATTTTTGAATGCAACCGCGGCGGCGATGTGACCTTCCACGGACCGGGGCAACTTGTGGGCTATCCCATCTTCGATCTGCGGGCGTTCACCGATGAACACGGCAATCGCAAGACGCTGGGCGCGGTAGAGTACGTGCGCCGGATGGAAGAGGCGCTCATTCGCACCTGCGGCGACCTGGGCATTCCGACCGAGCGCATCAAGGGATTGACTGGTGTATGGACAACTCCCGATTCACCACAGAAACACAGCGACACAGAGAAAAACCCTGCGCATCAACAAGCCAAGATTGCTGCCATTGGCGTACATATCTCCCGTGCCGTGACTTCACACGGCTTTGCGCTGAACGTCAGCAACGATCTGGATTATTTCAACTTGATCGTTCCCTGCGGAATCCCCGACAAGCCAGTGACTTCAATCGAAAAAGAGATCCGCGAAAAGCGCGCCTTGCGCGAAGGAGAAATTCTCACCATGCAGGAAGTAGCTCACATCATTGCGCGCAACTTCGGCCGCGTCTTTCAAAAGCAGACCCTCTGGCTGGAGTCGCTGGAAGATTTAATGGCCAGCGCCTCGCCGCCGCTGCCCGCCAATCAGGACACGCCTGCAAAGCCCCTGCGCGAGTTGGAAGAAATGCACGGGGATAGATCGTTTTTGGCGTAAGCCACACTCCCACCATCCGTACAAATGTAATCATCAGCCTTTTGCCGGGTAAAATGATGTTTAATCAGAGATTCTCTTGAATGAAACCACGGATCCTAAGCTATCGTGTTTCCGCCACGCATGAGACCATCACAGCTTTGGGCAGTATCAACGACCCAGTCTCAATCAGCGATTTTGACGCATTTGTGATTGATCCCGATGGCTTTTATACAGATATCCCTCAGGCACTACCTTTTTTTCGCAGACAAAGCGAACTAAGCGACCTGCTGCATAAGAAGGGTGGGGTAGTCGTTTGTATTCTCCAGCCCAATAACGTCGTGCCTATCAGTGGAATGGGAAACGCGCCGAAATACGGCTTTTTAAACCGCGCGGCTAACCCGATTCTCTCTTTTTTGGATGGGATGACCAGAGCTGGCGCTGGCTCAACTATTCGTCTCATGCCTTCTGGACGAGGAGCCACTTCTGCCTACTTGCAAATCTTAAAAGAAAATCTGCGGTTTACGGCTTTCTTGGAGACCACAGAATCAGAAATTGCTCGGCACTCAGGAACAATCTTTGCTGTGAACTCTGTTGGACATCCGATTGCCTTGGAATTCCCAATAGAGGAAGGGTTGCTCTCGCTCATTCCACCTGCGCACAATGTTCCGGAAGACCGCGTCGGAGCAGCCATTGCTCGACTAGTTTACCGGCATTTTAACGATCAACAAAAAGAGGTCGAATCGCCCTTATGGACTAGTGAAATCCTTGTACCCGGATCGAACGTTTACGATGACCGTATCGCAGAATTGAAAAAGCAGCATGGGGGAATTGGACTGGAGATATCGAGCTTGGAAGCCAAACGTGACGAATTGCGTAACCGGGTTCGATTGCTTTTCGGTTATGGCAAGGTAGTGTTAGAAGGAGAAGTTAGAGCAGCTTTGAGGCTGTTAGGATTTCACGTAAAAGAGCCCGAAGAATACACGGGGGAATGGGACGTCGACCTACACGAGCCGCAGTCCGGTAAAACGGCAATCGGGGAGGTAGAAGGGTCAGAAGGTGTTATCGACGTCGATAAATATCGACAGCTTCTTGACTATATTGAAGCTGAATCTCTCGAGGGTAGAGAACATAAGGGAATTCTTATTGGCAATGGCTTTCGCCTACAGCCACTTGATGCGCCTGAACGTGAGCAGCAGTTTTCGCCACATGCGTTACGAGGTGCTATGAGAAATCAGTTTTGCCTGCTGCCTACAACAGAACTGTTCAAAGCTGTTTGTGCTGTACTTGAGACTCAAACTGACGAAGCTTTAAAAGCCACAATTCGAAATTCTATTCTTTCATCTGTCGGCATTTGGACGTTTGCACGCTGACGCTCATAGAAATACTTGATCAGATTATGCACGCCGAACACCGCTGACCTTATCTCCGGCGTTACAATCAAAGTCCGCGCCAGCTCGCATGGGCTGAGCTAAAATCCCCATTTAATGGACTCCCATCAGAGAAGAGCGGAAGAACGAATAGTAGAGCGGGTAGCGGAGCAAATAGTTGAGAAATTGAATCCACTATTTGACAAAGCCTCCAAGCCACACACGTCTGCAAAAGCAATTGCGCTGGTAAAAAGGTTTTTAACAAGCGCGCTTGTTGCGCTTTTCTGCTCTCTCTTGCTCGGGTCACTCACTCTCTATGGAGTAATTAATCTGGAGGGCGCGCGAGTTCTTCTTATCATCACATACCTCATTGGAGTCGGAGGCGTAGCACTCGTTGTTTGGGAGAAATCACGAATGTTCAAGATCGTATCTATAGTCGTTGCGACGATAGGTTTTGGAATTGGTAGTTGGCTCCTAGACGCGTGGGCTATAAAAACAAAAGACCGTCATCTGAATGCTATTCAAAAGCAAGGACTTGCACAGATGGCAGATAAAGTTCCGTCTAAATGTGGGGTCTTGATATACGTTCCTGAGACAAGCAAGGAAGCGCAAAGATACGGCAAAGAGGTTCAGGCCGCATGGCAGTCACATGGAGCAAAAGCAAACTTGATTTATGGAGCAGCAGTAGAGCCTCCAGTAGGTCTGGTGGTGGGAGTGCATTCGCAACTCGAGCCTTGCGGTCGTTTTGGAGGAGAGGTGCTATCCACAATGACGTTCGGCTTGGGACTGCCCGCACGGATTCAGGACGGTTTCTTCTACGCTGATGAAACTACAATTGTTATCTATGTCGGAACTAAGCCTCCGTACGACTGACCGTGCAGTACACTCAACAAAACAACGCGAGGCTCTGAACTAAGCTATCCTCCGGCGTTACAATTAAGAGCCTGTGTTGGCTCGCATGAAGAAAACCAAAATGCCGAGCTCCAAAAAGTCCTCAAAGAACTTGAAGACTGGTGTGGCACAGCCGTCCTCGGCTGTGGGCAATGGCGCATCCCGAAAGAACTTATCTTTTTCAAAAAACTCAAAGTCATCCCGAAACGGCGCCAACCCCATCACCAAAAATCGCCACGGCATCCCCGACTGGCGCCTCGAGCGGCCCGAGTTCACCACTATCGAGGTCAGCAAGAACGGAAACGTTCACTATGAAGTCCGGGGAAACCTGCGCGCGCCCGCGCCACCCATCCGCGACTCTAAATACTTGAAGCGCGAGCAATGCGTCGAGCTCTATCGCTGGATGCTGCTCAACCGCAAGATGGAGCAGACCCTGGAGACGCTCTACAAGCAGAGCAAGGTTGTGGGCGGCGTCTACTTCGGCCTGGGCCAGGAGGCGTGCTCCTGCGCCTCGGCTTATGCGCTGGGCAAAGACGACTGGTTTGCGCCCATGATCCGCAACCAGGGCGCACAGCTGGTGCGCGGCTTTCATGCCCGCGACATCATGATGCAGTACATGGCCAAGGCGGGCTCGCCCACGCATGGCAAAGACGGGACCTCCCATTATGGAGATATTGAAAAGCGCCACATGGTCTCGCCCATCTCGATGCTGGGCGACCTGATTCCCGTGATGGCGGGCGTAGCCCTGGGGGCGCACCTGCAGGGACGCAACCTTGCCGTGCTCACTTGGATCGGCGATGGCGGCCAATCCACCGGCGTGACCCACGAAGGCCTCAACTTTGCCGCAGTGCAGAAGCTCGGCCTGGTGCTGATTGTTGAAAATAATCTCTGGGCCTATTCGACTCCCACCGAAATGCAGTTTGCCGTGAAAGACCTCGCCGACCGCGCCATTGGCTACGGAATTCCCGGCGTAATCATTGACGGCACCGATGCCTGCCAGGTCTATGACGCAACCTACGAAGCCGTCGAGCGCGCCCATCGCGGCGAGGGCGCATCGCTTATCGAGGCCAAGATGATGCGCATGAAAGGCCACGCCATCCACGATGCCGCAGCCTATGTCCCGCAGGAGCTGATGGAATACTGGCGCAAGCGTGACCCCATCGCGCGCTTTGAAAAATACTTACTGGAAAAGAAGTGGCTGACGCCCAAGCAGAACGAAGCAATTGTTTCCGAAGTGGAAAAAGAAGTAGAAGAAGAACGCGCCGTCGCCGAAGCTTCCCCCATGCCCAATCCCGAAGATGCGGCCAAGGGCGTGTGGTGCGAAGGCTGCCACGAGATCAAACCGAAATACGGAACGCCAAAAGCCCACAAGGGTTCTGGGAAGTTAAAGGAGTCGGAGGCAGCAATACATTTCAAGTAACGAGCACTCAACCGTCATGCTAATTACGATTGACGATTTTCGATTGACGAATTTTCCGGGATCGATCGCTAACGTTTACCTCTCAAATCGTACTTCTTCAATCGTAAATCGTACTTTATCGGTATCAAAGTGGTATCAAACTGTTGGTTTTTAGGGCATTGTAAGCGATCATTTTCATGAGGTGCGCCTGGAGTTCGGTGAGGGCGGGTTAGGGTGAGCCGAACGTGAGCGCTCGAGCGCGAACAGACGGGCGAGGAGACTGGCTGGAGAATACTTGGGAAGACTATTTCAGCAAGTACCCCATTTTTCGGCTGTATGACGCTGTAAACAAAGGGCTTCGAGAAGGCCGGGACTAGCAAGCAAGTACCCTGCGGCCCGAACAAGAGAAGGGAGCTGCCGATGCCCTCTTTGACTGAAGGCTGAATGCTCTGGAGTTCGATGAGGGGTGAGTTAGGGTCAGACGGAATGTGAGCCCCGGAAACGGGTGAACAGGTAGAGAGACCAGCACAGCAAGTACTCCCATTTTCGACTGTATGACGCTGTAAACAAAGGGTTTTGGGAAAGACGGGGACTAGCAAGCAAGTACCCCCATCTGGAACAAGGGATTGGGAACGCCGATGCAGCCTCTTTGGCTGAATGCTTGATTGCTGAGCCTGCCCCGGCTTACCGTGGGTGCTGAATGCTCACTGAGAACTGAGAACCGAGAACTATGAGTCAAACAACTTATCTCGAAGCCATTCGCCAGGGAATCTGGGAAGAGATGGAGCGCGACCCCGCCGTCTTCTGCATTGGCGAAGATATTGGCATCTATGGCGGCGCGTTCAAAGTCACCGAAGGGTTCATTCACCGCTTTGGCCCCGAGCGCGTGATTGATACGCCCATTGCCGAGTCGGCGATTGTGGGTGCGGCCTACGGAGCGTCGTTGACCGGGCTGCGGCCGGTGGCCGAGTTCCAGTTCATGGATTTCATCGGCTGCGCCTTCAACCAGATCGTCAACATGGTGGCCAAATCGCACTACCGTTGGCGGGCGCCGGCCCCGCTGGTGCTGCGCGGCCCCTGCGGAGGCGGCGTGCACGGCGGCCCCTTCCACTCGCAGAACCCGGAGATGCACTACGTGCACACGCCCGGAATGAAGGTCATCGCCCCGGCTACGCCGCGTGACGCCAAGGGGCTGATTAAATCTGCGATCCGCGACAATAATCCTGTGCTATTCCTCGAACACAAGCTTCTATATCGCCGCATTAAAGAGGATCTGCCGGAAGCTGACGATGAAATTATTCCCATCGGCAAGGCGCGAGTTGCGCGCGCAGGGAGAGACATCAGCGTGATTACCTATGCCGCCATGGTGCACACAGCTCTGGAAGCCGCCGACGCTCTGGCCAAAGAAGGAATTGAGTTAGAGGTAGTTGACCTGCGCACGCTGCTGCCCCTCGATCGCGAAGCCATCGCCGCAACGGTAAAGAAGACGAATAAAGTCATCATCCTGCATGAAGACACCAAGACCGGAGGCCTGGCGGGAGAGATCACGGCAATCATCAACGAAGAGGCTTTCGAAGATTTGGATGGGCCGGTTGTGCGCATCGCATCGCTGGATACCCCCGTGCCCTTCTCGCCGCCTTTGGAGAATTTCTTTCTACCCAAGGTAGAAGACGTGGTGCGGGAGGCGCGTAAATTGCATGCCTATTAGCGAAGCCCTTATGGAAGCCAGACTGAAACATCTTCGCATCGTGCATGTCGCCTTGCTGGTTTCACTTGGGCTGTACGTATATATGGGCGAGTGGATTCAAAAGGAGCCTAAGACCTTGGATCCCATGATCTTGAAAGCAATGGCAGGTTTGGCTCTCGCAACCGGTGCGGTTGTTCTGTTCCTTCGCCTGCGATTGTTGTCCGCTGCCGCAGAACAATTACGGCTTCCGTCTACAGATGCATCTGCACTCAATCGCTGGCACATGCTGCAGATCGTGAATTTCGCACTCTGTGAAAGCATTGGCCTTTACGGCTTCGTGCTGAGATTCATGGGCGCATCGCTCTCCCAGGCTGCGGGCTTCTACGCGGGCGGAATCTTTCTCATGTTGCTCTCGACTCCGCGCCGGCCATAACATTCTTGGAGAAAAAATTCATTATGAAAATCAATCCCATCCCCTGGTCAAGCATTCAACCCGAAGCCATGTCGCCGCTGATCAGTCGTCAATATGTTTCCGGCGAGCACATCACCTTCGCGCGTTTTGAGCTGAAGAAAGGCAGTATGGTTCCAGAGCACAAACACCCTAACGAACAAATCAGCTCAATCATCTCAGGCTCTCTCGTCTTCCACATGGATTCGCGCGAGATCACGGTGCGGGCAGGAGAGTTCCTAGTGATTCCTCCCAATGTGCCGCATGCGGCCGAAGCGCGGGAAGACTGTGTTGCCATTGATGTCTTCAGTCCTCCGCGAGCCGACTGGGCGGCAAAAGAAGACGGTTATTTGCGCGGGAAATAATTCATAATTCAAAGAAGCTCAGCACAATTCCGATCATCTATTGGGAATGTCTACAAGCACAGCCACGAACACTCGCCGCCACATTAATCTGCCGGGAAGAGCAGCCAACCTTCCCTTCAGCGACGCCGTCTTGATCGGCGATACGTTATACATTTCCGGACGCATTGGCTTCGTGCCGGGCACAACCCAGGTGCCGCCCGAACCCGAGCAGGAGGCGCGCAACCTTCTGGATGGCTTCCAATCCGTGCTGCAACAGGCCGGCATGAACATGGATGACCTGGTCCACGTCCAGATATTCTCGCCAGATATGTCTCTGTGGGAACCTTTCAATCGCGTTTACCGCGACTACTTCAAAGCTGAATTGCCGGCGCGGGCCTTCTTAGGTTCCGGTCCGCTGTTGTTTAATGCACGCTTCGAAATGGTGGGAATTGCCGTCAAGCGGTAACGATTTTCTCGTCCTTCTCTTTTTTCGCTTCATCTTTCGCCCCATCCAGCTCTTCAATCTGATGGAAGCGCTCCAGGTCAACCATGACGGGTTTACCGCTGGCGTGCTTGGTGAACACGCTGGCGAAGCGGGCGTTCCAGATGACCTCGTCGGCGGTGTAGGAAGTGCGGCTGTACACCTGCTGGGAAAAAGCTTCGTCCACACCGTTCAGCAGGATGAGGAACTCACCCTTGGAATCGTACAGGTCCTGGGGTTTCAGGCCGTAGAGCGGACTGCTCTCGTCAATAGGATGGACCACAGTCCAGGTCAAAGGGAAGAAGGTGACCCGGTCGCGCTCCAGCGCCAACTGGTAGTACTGCCGTAGGGTGCCGCGGCCGGTCACCTCGAAGCGCGAGAACAAAAGCTTGGCCTGCACCTCGATGATCTCGTTGCGGCGGGCGTTGACGATGCGGAATTGAAAGGCAGTCATGCCGCGATAGGGCGCAATGACGGCAGACTGGCTGTAAATGATCTTCGCCGTGGGACGCGAGAAACGGGCGAAGATCATCCCCGCCAGCAGCGCTACCATCAACAGGCTAATCAAAGACTCAATCGTCGACAGCATATTGGCGGCAAATCCTACAGGGACCACATTGCCGTATCCGATGGTGGTAAAGGTCTGAATACTGAAGAAGAACGCCCGCCAGAAACCGGTGCCGGTGTTCGAGTCGCCCAGCAAGGCCTGAGGCCCCAAGGCCACGTAGCCCCATGCAAAAAGAACATTGAGGAGCAGGAGAGAACCGGTAATGATTGCGACAAACCGCACTGAGCTCATGGTCAGCAGCGCCTGATAGGCATGGAGCGAACGCCAGAAGCCCAGTCCTTTGCGATGCACATTAAAACTGCCGTCGCGATTCAGCAGGCGCTGTGCGGATTCCTGCGAGACCACGTTGCCAAAGCCCAGGTCGCGATCTTGTCTTTCTATGTCGACCAGCGAAAGCTTGGTATTGAGTGCTTCCATTTGGTTAGATTGTACAGAATTCGCAAAGGGTATTTGGCCCTTGAAATGTCAGGAGCCCCGCGTTTAGAGTGAGCCTTTTGCATGTTCTCTTACGAAGGACGAAAATACGCCTATGTTCTATCTACTGAAGACCGAGTCCTCTGTATATTCTTTCTCCGACTTGCAGCGCGACGGCACAACCACCTGGGATGGTGTCACCAATCCCGTGGCGTTAAAAAACCTGCGCGAGATGCAGCCGGGCGCGCAATTAGTCATTTATCACACGGGAGACGAGAAGCGCGTTGCCGGTACGGCTTCTGTCGTCTTGGTGGACGCCAAAGACCCGAAAAATCCGGCGGTCAAAATCAAAGCCGGCCACGCGCTTACGCGGCAACCGACGCTGGCCGAGATAAAAGCGAACAAGTTATTCCAAGACTCTCCGCTGGTAAGGCAAGGCAGGCTTTCGGTGGTGCCTCTGACAGAAGCGCAATACCGCTTTCTGGTTGAAGGGCGTTAGCAGGCCTGGCAGCGAGAATCAGGGGACTGGGCGTTTGCGCTTCTCCCGGCGCTCGTACAGCTTGAACAGTACGAGCATGACCACGACCCATACAACCAAGCCGGCGGCCATGAAAAGCAGCAACCGGCCCAGCATGGCGATTGCGCTCGCTGAGTGCCGGAACCATAGGGCGCGAACCCATGTGGCGATCATCGGCAGCACCATGACCAGGAGAATAAAAAGCCACTCCGGATATTGATATCCCAGAAACTTTCCCGGCGTGCGCGGCTCATTTTCCGGGTCTGGCATTGCCGGCGTTACCGTCCGCGTGAAGCTTTTCTGGCGGTGCGTGTGGTGTGAGCCGGGCTCTGGCGTGTGGGCGTGCTGGTCTTTTGCTTAGGATTGCTCTGCTCAGCGGCCTTCTTGGCCCACATCTTTTCCATCTCGCGCATGTCTTTGGTTTTCATGTACTAAGCATGACACATTCAGGCCGCATAAAGCGAATAAGGAAGCGTGACGGCTGTTTACTGGAGCTGGGCACGAGCCCTCAGCCGTACCGAACAGAAGTAGTAGAATTCCGGCTTTGGCCGCTGCAATATGGCCAAGCCCGCACCAAACCCGTGCCAAGATGCCATTGCCAACCCAGCTTACGCGCATCATCGAGGATGAACTCTCTACGCTCGACCGCAGAACGCTGGCGCGCGCGGTGGGAGAGCTTTCCAATAGCTACCGGAATTTGCGCGGGGATACGAGTTGCCCAGTAAGTCTTATCGGCAACGACGTTCAACGCGCAGCCTATCTGCTGACTCGCGTGCCCGCCACTTACGCGGCAATTTATGCTGTGCTGCGCGAGGTGAAGCAACGCATTCCCCATCTGGAAGTTCGCAGCCTGCTCGACCTGGGAGCAGGGCCAGGCACGGCGATGTGGGCGGCCGCGGAAATTTTCACTGAGTTGGAACGGGTGACGCTGATTGAACAATCCAGTAGCTTCATCCGGCTGGGACAAAAGTTGGCGGCTGCTGCACGCTCCGTAGCAATTCAAACCGCTCGCTGGGTGGAAGCCGACTTAAAGTATGAAACCCAGCTTCCGGCGCACGACTTGGTAATCATCTCGTACGCGCTGGGCGAAATGCCCTCTGCAAGCCGCAGCCAGCTTATCCTGGGGGCATGGCAGGCTGCGGCAAAAGTGGTTGCCGTGATTGAACCCGGGACTCCAAGTGGCTTCCAAGTCGTGTTGCAAGCCCGCGGTGAATTGCTGGCGCAGAAAGCGCATCTGGTTGCACCGTGCCCGCATGGGGAACAATGCCCCATGGAGAATCAAAGCCAACGAAACACAGCCGAGGATGGCTGTGCCACACGAGACACGAAACTAAAACAAGACTGGTGCCACTTTGCACAACGGCTGGAGCGCACTTCACTCCACCGAAGACTGAAATCCGGAGAGCTGGGATACGAGGACGAAAAATTTTCTTATATCGCGGCTGCAAAACAAGCCAGTGCGCCGGCAGCGGCGCGCGTGATCCGGCATCCGATTCAGCTCAAAGGACATATCAAGCTGGAGTTGTGCACGCCGGAGGGTTTGAAGCACGAGACCGCCAGCCGCAGCCAGGGCGAAGCATTCAAAAGAGCACGCAAGGTGAATTGGGGGGAGGAGTGGAAACCGCAGTGAACCGTAAGATACTTCGAAATCCTGATTTCTTGCCGGAGCGATTTGTCAGCGCGTCCGCATTAAATCAGGCCCCTTACACTGTGGAAACGGGATGTGAGAGATTGCCCGCATGGTAAAAGAATTCTCGCCTTGTTGGACCTGGAAGTAGGTGGGCGTTCCTGGATCTTGATCGAGTTCAACTACAAAGCGTTTTGCGTCATCAGAGCAGGCCCGCACAGGACCGTAGCTGAAAAGTGGCCCCCCCTTCGCCTCGGGACTTCTTAGCTGCAGAAATCCGGCATGCTTTGCTTCAAGCTCTTTCAGCTTACTTGTCTCGCTCCACTGTGCTGCATCGCTCCACTCTGTTTGCAGCCACTCATCCACAAAGTCGCGCCCATTCATTGCGACCGGCTGCACACGATGCATCTGATCACCGACGAACTGGTAACGGTAAATGCCGGAACGCGTCATGATGCCAAGATCAAGACATCCTTTTTCGAAGCGAAGCTCGAAGCCGTCAGACTTTACCTTCATCACCGGATCGGTTTCGCGCACGTATCCGTCTTGCTTGTGAAACAGCAACCGCTGGGTCGCGGTTCCTTGAGCGGGTTCAATCACATCAAGATCAAATGCGCTCCAGCGAGATGTGCACCAGGGATGGCCATGGGCAACTGCCACGACCCAGCCCATGGGCGGGCCGCTCGGCATCACGACATACTGAAAGAAATCACCAAATGCTCCGGAAATCTCGCCATAGTCATCGCTATTCCAGCGCACTGACCGATGCCAGACACCATTGTTTTGTTCGTAGATCAGCAGTATGGTGTCGTCACCGCACTCGATTCCAAAACTCAATTCAACGGCCATAAGTTGCGACTCATTTACAGGCCTAGCCACTGCAACTTTAAGGTCGCCTCCATATACCTGATCATCCATCAGTGAAGTGTTTTCAGGTGTGTATTGCCGTGGTTTCTCCGGCGCGTTCGCTCCCAATAAAACTGCCAGTTCATTTTGCAGTTGTCTGGCTTTTATCTCATTTTTTCCCTGGCAACGCATATATGTGTCAACGGTCGTGGCCAGCGCTTCTTTTATAGCTCGGATCTGTTGCTGGATTGCGCCTGAGACCTCAGGATCCATATCCTTTACATTATTGGCCAATAACCTGGACTGAATGGCTTTTGCTTCGGCAACAGAACGTTGGACGGCTCCGGGCGTACAGGACTGGCCAGCCCAGCAGGATGAGAAAAGGCCGAGGAGCAGGAATCCGCAGATTGCTAAAAAACGGGTCACACCAGAAGCATAAGCATAACGCAAATATACAGAACCTGCTCCTCCGTATGGAGCATGCGCTCTGCTCGTCCCATGCTGTAAAATAAATATTTGCTTACTGTCATCTACGCAAGCTAGAGGAGCACCATGCCCACAGATGTAATCATGCCCCAGATGGGGGAATCCATTTTCGAAGGCACGCTCACCAAATGGCTCAAAAAGCCCGGCGACAAGGTGCAGCGCGACGAGCCGCTGTTTGAAATCTCGACCGACAAGGTTGACGCCGAAATTCCGGCGCCGGCGAGCGGGATATTGAAAGAAGTCAAAGTCGCCGAAGGGGCCACGGTGCAGGTGAATACGGTTGTGGGCGTGATTGATGCCGAAGGAAGCGCGGTTGTGGCTGCTCCTGCGCCGGCCGCTTCCAAGCCGGCTCCCGCTCCCACTCCGAAAGCTGAAGCTCCCAAGCCAGCGACGGCTTCTGCTCCTGCGGCCGCGCCTGCCGCTCCTGCGGCAATACAGGCTCCCGCAGCTTCGACGCCGGGAACCAACGTCGTCATGCCACAGATGGGCGAGAGCATTGTTGAAGGCACGCTGACCAAGTGGCTCAAAAAAGTAGGCGATAAAGTGCAACGCGATGAGCCGCTGTTTGAAATTTCTACCGACAAAGTGGATGCCGAAATTCCTGCGCCGGCTGTTGGAATCCTCACTGAGATCAAAGTCCAGCCCGGTACAACCGTGCAGGTCAATACGGTTGTAGGCGTGATTGGCAGCACGGGCGCAGCAGCCGCACCTGCTCCTGCCGCAACTCCGGCCAGCCAGGCAGCCAAGCCCCGCGCGGCCGAGCCGGCCGCGAAGCAACCAGCGGTAGCAGCGGTGGCACAGCAACCAAGCCAGGTTCTTTCTTTCCCGGCAGTGGACCGCGACCAGGAAGGACGGCGTATTCGCTCGAGTCCGCTGGTGCGCCGCATCGCGCGCGACAACAACGTTGCCCTGGGCAATATTGCCGGCACCGGTCTGGGAGGGCGCATCACGAAGAACGATATCCTCGGGTTCGTTGAAAAATATGGCAAGGGCGGAGCTCCGGCGGTCGCCGCAGCAGCTTCGGCTGCCGTAGCGATAACAGCTCCGGGTCCGGTCCTGGCAGCAACGGTTCCGGCGCGGCCGGCGGCTGCTGCATCGGCGCCTGCGCACATGCCTCCGCCGATTCCAGGTGAGCTTGTGCCTATGACGCCGATGCGCAAGAAGATTGCCGAGCGCATGGTGGAATCCAAGCACACCAGCGCGCACGTGCACACGGTTTTCAAAGTCGACATGACCCGCATCGTCAAGATTCGCGAGCGCGAGAAGGCGAAATTTGAGCAGAACCACGGCGTCAAGCTGACCTACATGCCCTTTATTGCCAAGGCGCTGATGGCGGGAATCAAGGCCATGCCCATCGTCAACGCCTCGGTTGAGGGCGAAGGCATTCGCTATCACCGCAACATCAACATCGGAATCGCAGTGGCGCTGGATTGGGGACTCATCGTACCCGTCGTGAAGCAGGCGGAAGAGCGCAGTTTCCTGGGATTGCAGCGCGCCATCAACGACCTGGGCGAGCGTGCCCGCAATAAGAAACTTGTGCCGGATGAGGTGACGGGTGGAACCATTACTATTACCAATCCGGGAATCTTCGGACCGCAGTTCGGCACACCCATCATTCTGCAACCGCAGTTGGCCATTCTAGGGATGGGCGGAATTTTCAAGGAACCCGTTGTCGTGACCGATAAAGATGGCAATGATTCCATACAGATCCGTTCCATCATTCGCCTGACGCTGGGATACGATCATCGCGTCGTTGATGGCGCTGACGCCGATAAATTCATGGTCGCGGTGAAGAATTACCTGGAAAATTGGAACGAGGAAATCGGGTAATTCGGCACGGCAGCACAGATTGAACGGCAGGCATGAAGCCTGCCGTTTTCTTTTGCGAAAGCGATTTCGTAGCGATAGAGACGCAGCAAGCTGCGTCTCTACGATGCTGTTCTACAGCAACCTGGGGCGCTTTCTTTCATTGTCCCAGTTCTGAAATGGGTTGCGGGAAGAGGAGCGAAAGTTTTCAATCAACTCCCGCACGCGCGCGCACCTGCGGCTCAGAGTTTCCAGCAATCGCCGGAACGCGTCGGTATCGTGCTCGTACCACTCCGCGGGCACATATTGGGCGAGGTCCCATATAACTTTTGGATCGAGTTTTTCAATACGGCTGAGCCAGGGCTCGAAGGAATCCCATCCGATGACGCCGGAATAAACCGCGTTGGAAGAAAAGATGCCACGCAGAGGAGAATCAGGGAAATCCCATTCGCCCGCGTTAAAGCAATGCCCCTGGTCCACCAGAGCCGCGGTGTACTTGCGCTCACGGTTGCGCTTCCAATAAATGATCTGGCGGCTGTCGGTGTTGCAGCACCATTTGTCGAAAACCAGCGCGCCGGCAAAAACATCGGGGTTGCGTACACCCCCGATATCGTTGCGCAACAATAGTGAATCGGGCATGTATTCGAGCGCCTCGCCCTCGAGAGGATCCACAATAAAACGCGAGCCGAATTGCAGTCCGGAGGCGCACGGGACTTTTCCGCTGGCCAGCTGAATGTGCAATTCGGGAGTTTCGCTGACAAGCCAGTCGCTGATCTCCACAATTTCAGCGACCGGCACCGGCAACCCGATATAACCGGCGAGACGCGTCGCCAGCCATTCGTTGACCAATATGCGAGAGTGCTGTGGATTATTCTGGAATTTAACGACGTAGAAGTGCCCGTCGGCGCCGCGCATGAGATGGGATTGCGCGCCGCCCCGCATGCGCCGGACGTGTTGTTTAATGGGAACCGGCACGTTGTTGGCATGCCGCTGACTCTGACGCAAGCAGCAGTTCAGTGTATCAAGTTTGAGTTAAGGAATGAATTCGAAGCTGAAAGATTTTGACGAGCATACTCCCAGTTAACTCAGCGGCCCCTTCGACATGGCCTGCGAGTCATTAGCGGTTGAGTTGCGCAGGAAATTGCGCACGCTCTCGACGTAAGCCTCTTTCCAATCCACTACGTAGCGGCGCTGGGCAATGTGCTCCTGGGCGTGCTCCAGATCCCATCCCAACGAACAAAGGACAGCAAGGGCCATCATAGGGGCGCGATGGATGCCAGCAGCACAGTGAATGTACAGGCGACTGGCAGGGTCCTTCAGGGCTTCACGGGCGAATTCGGTTCCGCGCTCGAAAATTTCCGGGGGCTTGAGCTGGAAATCGTCATCGATGGGAATCCACGCAACCTTCATATCCCAGGACTCGGCCAAGGGGCGGTCATCAAACTCAATCTGCATATCGATGATGTGAGTGATGCCCACTTGCACCAGCTCCAGCATGTTATCTTCATTCCAAATGCCGCCGCCGACGGCAATGTGGTCTGTGATCCAGGTATAGTCCATTTCTCTTTCGCTCGGATGCCCAGCCGAGGTTGCGTGCAACAATAGGACAACGAATTTTGCCAACCAGTATAAATTACAAAATCTCCGGCCCAGCATATAAATCCAGCCTGCTGAACCCCACCCGGCAAGCTATAGCGTTACGCTATACTGCATAGGAATGAAATTCAGAACACTGCAAGACAACTTGCGCAGAATTCTAATGGAGCGCATTCAGCGGAGAGAGCTCACCGGCCTCAAACTGGCGCACCTGACAGGGTTCCGGCAGGCGCACATTTCCAACTTCCTGAACCGCAAGCGGTCGCTCAGCATGGAAGGCCTGGATAAAGTCCTGCAAGTACAGCATCTTTCCGTGCTCGATCTGCTCGATCCCGGAGAAATCAACAAGCGGGCCAGCATTATACCGCCCTCGGAAGATGATTTCGAAAACGTCCTGCTGGTCGAGGGCATCGTGGCCGCTACCCAGCCACTGATCAAGAACCAGGACGTCAAAGAAATTCTGAAATTTAAAAAGACCTTCCTCAAGCGGCTCCGCCCGCACCTGCACACGGCCGCGCGCAACACGTGGTCGCGATTCGTGATGGTGAAGGTGGATACCCGCGATGGTATGGCGATGTATCCCAAGCTGCTACCGGGCGCGACGGTGCTGATTGACCGCCATTACAATGCGCTGGAGTCTTACCGCAGAGGCGAGCCCAATATGTACGCCGTGCCAAACAACGCCGGCTGCACAGTCCGCTACGTCGAAGTCTCGGGAAGAGCGCTGGTGCTGCGACCGCATAATCAGGATTTCCCCATAGACGTGATCCAGATGGAACAAGGCCAATCATTTGCCGACTACATCGTTGGCCGCGTTTGTCACGTGGCGATTGAGACCTAGTTTAACCACAAAGGACACAAAGGCAGGACACATCCAAGGTTCGATGTAATCGGAGCGTCGTCTTACTTGTGGCGTTTTGAGGAATTTTTTAGGGCCGCCGCAATCGCCGCGCGACGGGCGAGCGAGGCGAGCACTACACGGTACATTTCTTCAAAGGGAGCGGGCTTGCCGGTCCAAATCTCGAACTGGCGGGCGCCCTGGTGCACAAACATCTCCACGCCAGAGATAATGTGGACACCCTTGGCACGGGCCATCTTGACCAGGCGAGTTTCAATCGGGTTGTAAATCATCTCCATCAAATATCTGGCCTTGATCTCGTGTTCATTGAGTGGAGCATCATCGTTCTTCTTCGAGGGCAGCTCATCCATACCCACGGGAGTGGCATTGATGATGACGTCAAAATCCAATTTCTTAAGGGCTGAGCGCTGGATGATTTTTGCCTTGGCTTGGCGGGCGAGTTTTTCCGCCGGACCAGCGGTACGGTTCAGGATAAAAACCTGGGCATTGCGTTCGCGCAGTCCGAAGACCGCCGCGCGCGCGGCGCCACCAGCACCGAGCACGAGAACCCGGGCATTCTCAAGGGTGATGCGCTGCTCGAGCGGGCGCAGTACGCCAAACACGTCGGTATTGAAGCCGTAGAGCTTGCCTTCCTGCGACCGGACCACGGTATTGCAGGCGCCGACCTTGGCACTCAACGGGTCGGTGTTATCCAGATACTCCATGATGCCTTCTTTGAAAGGCATGGTGATGCTGAGGCCGTGAATGGGAATTGCACGCACGCAATTCATCAGGTCTTTCAGCGTATGCGCGTGCAAGTGCAAGTAGACGGCATTAATGCTCTCGCGGCGCAGGGCGGTATTCATCATGATGGGTGACAGTGAGTGCGATACTGGATCCCCGACAACGCCGTAAACTTTGGTGGCAGCATCCACCTGCTCCACGCGGTAGGTTTCGCGCAGCGTGCGGCCGGTAACCTGCCCGGGAGCGGTCTCTTCCCCAGGAGTGGCGGAAGCGAAGGTGAATTGGCTGCCGGCACGCAACCCCAGAATACGGCTGATGATTCCCTGCTCGCCCATGCAAACGCCCACCATGGAGCGCTTCTCGCTGGTGCGCTCCAGGAATTTCATCATGATTACGTTGTCGTAGAGGTTGGTGGCCGTGCTGATGATCTTGATGTAGTCGGACGGAATGCGCTCCATCTCGGCAAAGGTCTCATCGAGTTTCCTGGTCGAGCGAAAATCGTGGAATGAGAGAATGAGCGCAGCCTTTTGGCGGATTTTTTGAAGCTCGGCCGGTTTGAGCTTCTTGGCACTCTGGATGTCGAGGTCAACGAGCTGGCAGCCCATGTCAGCGGCTTTCAGCAAAATCTCCACTTCCGACTGGATCGAACCCCGGAATTTGCCCCCGCTTTTCACCCGCCGGCAAGTGGCAATAGCAATGGCTTCGGGGTGAAACTCCAGGAAGCTTTTAAGTATGGGAAAAGCCGATCCTGGCCGCGAAAGATAATCGAGGCGGAACTCAATAAAGGGGTTCTCGCGGACTACCGCTTCTGCTTTTTGCGCCAACTCCGTGGGAGTGGCCCCAATGAGGGCCACGCAGACGCGCGGCAGGCGCAACAACCGCGGATTGAACCGAGGCGTTACCTCAGGAATGACCGATTTACTGGTAGTTGGCATGTTAGAGACTGGCGCGTCATCATACAGAATGCACCATACAAGATGCAACCCAGTGATTTTTTTGCACGGCTACACGAAGGTACGTATCAGTTCAGTTAACAGGGTGTCCTGGAGTTCCCTTGACCCAACCCTTTGGCTTTGTTAGCGTTGCAACCGGATTACTAGCTTTTTCGGCAGGCGTCTTCTTGCCCGGTGGGGAGAATTTCCACCCGGAAACGGCTGCTGGTGGCGTATTTGCCCGGAGGAACCATGAAAAAAACCGGTTTTGGGCTGTTTATTCTGGCCTTTGCAGTGCTTGCTGGGGGGCAGCAAGCGCTCGCGCAACAGCCAGCATCGCAGCCGCAACAGCCCCCTGCCTCACTACAGCAGGGTACACAGGACCAACTGCCTCCTCCGCCTCCGCAGGCTGTGGTCTCCAGGACCAATCTGGTGGAAAAAGTGGATGCCCCCACTTATAGCGACGTCAATTGCGCCGGATTCATTACCAACCAGCAGGTCCCGGAAGGAACCTACATAACGGCCGGGTGGGACACACCCTTTGAGACTCGCTTCAGCGAGGGAAAGTACGCCTATCTGACTGGCAGCGGGTTCCAGGAAGGCCAGCAATATTCCATTATCCGCAAGCTTAGAGACCCCAACCGCTGGGAGGCCTTTAAGGGCCAGCACGGCGCGGTTGCTGAAGCGGGCCAGCCCTACGCCGAGGTCGGGCATATGACGATTGTCCAGGGAGGGGTTCGAGGCAATACCGCCATTGGGCTGATTACTTTTGCTTGCGACGGAATTGTGCCGCATGATCTTGCCATCCCTTATGTGGAGCGGGTGGTGCCAAAGTACAAAGACCCAGGACCTTTTGACCCTTTTGCACCCGTGAACGGTAAAACAACGGGAAGAATTATTCTGGCGAAAGATTGGGACCTGCTCGCAGGCAAAGGGCGCATTGTCTATCTTAATATCGGAGCAGACAAAGGAGTAAAAGTGGGCGATTACTTCCACACGACCCGCCTTTATAGCGATATTGCCAAGGATGCTGCTGATAGTCTTACATTTAAGGCTTCCACACTTGAAGATACGCAAGCCCTGCCCAATGTACCCAGCTCCAAGATCAACGAACTGCCACGGCGCTCGCTGGGAAATCTGATGATAGTGAGTGTGAGCCCCAAGAGTTCCACGGGCATCATTACATTCTCTCTGGAAGACATTAAAGTCGGCGATGGCGTAGAAATGTTCGAACCACCGCCGCCACCACCGCCGCCAGCGGCTGTTTCTACAGTTCCGACCATCAATTGCACTCCGAATCCGGCCACGGTAAAACGCGGCGAGAGTTCGACAATCACCTGCGATGCCTCCAGTCCGGATAACCATCCGCTGACGTTCTCCTACAGCACTTCAGCGGGACGGTTGACGCCACGGGACAACACCGCCGTGCTGGATACCTCGGACGTTCAACCCGGACCTGTAGGTGTAACCGGAACCGTGACCGATGACCGCAATCAGACGGCAAGCTCAACTGCAAACGTGGACGTAGAAGCTCCGCCAGCGGCGCCGACGCCTACTTCGCAGACGGTCAATTTCAAACGAAACAGCGCTTACGTTGATAACAAGGCCAAGGCTATTCTGGATGGTGTTGCCTTGCAGCTCCAACAGCAAGCCGATGCAACCGCGGTTGTCATAGGCCATTCGGATGCTGGGGAACGTAAGACCCTGGCAGCGTTGCGGGCCACCAATGTCAAGAATTACCTCGTCGGTAAAGGCATTGACCCCAAGCGGATTGAAACCCGCACGAGTGCGAGCCCGAGCGGCACGGCTGAAGTCTGGATATTGCCAGCGGGCACAACAGTTCCAGCAGAAGCTGCTCCGGCAGAGCCAACGCCTGCGCCTGTAACACCTGCACCGGCAACAACCAAGAAGAGGAGCAGGAAGAAGCCTGCCACCACGCCACCACCACAGTAAGAATCACAGCCCCTATACAGGCGCATGAATTTTTTCATGCGCCTTTTTTATTGGGACCTACCTCTACAGAAGAGATCCCGGGGCCGTAAACAACAAGAAAAAGCCTGCATCCCATCCTGTATGGATGTCGAATGCAGGCTGCTTGTTATTTAACTTGTGGGTCCTTCAGTTTGAGAGAACAACAACTACCAGACGTGGCAGGCGTTCTCACTGACCATCTTCTGGCCAGACTTGCAACTGAAGGCCTTCTGGAAATCAGCACTGTTCTGCACCGACCCGATTACACGGTAACGTCCTGGAGAATGCGGATCAGTTTTAGCCAACAACCGCTGACTTTCTTCTGTGCGATTTTCACACCAGACCTGGGCAAATCCCAGGAAATAGCGCTGCTCAGGAGTAAAGCCGTTTTTGTTTTGGTTCGCGGGGTTATTGGGATCCGCAGCCAAGGCCTTGCGCAGGGCCATCAAGGCAATGCGCAGACCGCCATTGTCGGCGGTGTTTTCGCCCAGTGTCAGCTTGCCATTGAGATGAACATCAGCCACAGGATTAAATGAGCTGTACTCGTCAGCGATGCAACCAGTACGTTTGTCGAATTCTTTCCGATCGGCTTCGGTCCACCAGTTGGTCAGGTTGCCGCTGCCATCAAATTTGCTGCCTTGATCGTCAAAACCATGCGTCAACTCATGGCCAATCACCACGCCGATGCCGCCAAAGTTCACGGCGTCGTCTTCAGCCTGATCGAAGAATGGCGGCTGCAAGATGCCGGCGGGAAAGTTGATATCGTTTTCCGACGAGCTGTAATAGGCATTCACGGTTGGCGGTGTCATTCCCCATTCTTTCTTGTCGAGCGGCTTGCCAATCTTGTTCCAGTCACGGCGTATCTCAAAAGAGCGTGCCTGCCAGAAGTTGCCCAACAGATTGCCACGCACAATCTTTACCTTGCTGTAGTCGCGCCAATTGTCGGGATAGCCGATCTTGTTGGTGATGGCCTTCAGCTTCACTTCCGCCTGTTTCCTGGTGTCCGCGGTCATCCAGGGCAGGTCCTGGATATCGGAGCCCAGAGCTTCCTCCAGGGCGTTCACCATCCTCAACATGCGGTCCTTGCCTTCTTTGCCAAAAGCCTGGGCGATATAAAGCTGGCCCAGCGCTTCTCCCAGTTGTTGATCGGTCAACAGGACGCAGCGTTTCCATCGCGCCTGAAGCTCCTTCTGGCCTAAGAGATATTTCCCATAGAAGCTGAAGTTTTCCTCGACGAAGGGTTGGGAAAGCGTGGGAGCAACGGAGTGAACGGCGTGCCATCGCAGATATGCTTTCCAATCGTCAATCGGCACGGAATCAATTACTCCATTCACCTGTTTGAAGAAATCGGGAGGAGCCACGTTGACATCGGTAAATGACGGTGCGCCCGTAGACGCAAAGAAACGCGGGAATTCAAAGTTAGGAGCCAGCGTAGCCAGTTGCGTGACTGCCATTTTGTGGTCGCGGTTCTCGGGATTGCGCATCTTCACCCGATCAAACTCAGCCTGGGCCAGCTTGGTCTCAATGGCCATAATAGTCTGGGTCTCTTTTTGCGCGGTGGCATCGTCATCGCCGAGGAGCTTCAGCATGTTGGTGACGTGCGCCTGATATTTCTCGCGGGCCTCTTGCGACTTGGGATCATCTTTGATGTAGTAATCGCGGTCGGGAAGTCCGAGCCCACCTTGAAACACGCCGGCAATCTGCATGCTGGCATTGTGCAAATCAGGCTGGGCGCCAAAGTTGAAGAGTGCGTTGATACCCAGAGAGTGCATGTACGCGATGGTTTTCACCAGTTCGTCTTTATTGGAAATGGCGGCGATGCGATCGAGCAGTGGCTTGACTGGGGCGCTGCCCTGCGCGTTGACGGTCTTTTCATCCATGCAGGACGCATAAAAATCGCCGATCTTCTGCGTGACCGGGTCATGTTTGGGACCGTTGGTGGAAGCTTTTTCCAGGATCTCGTGCAGGAGCTGGCGGTTGTATTCGGCCAATTCATTAAAACGGCCCCAACGCGCCTGGTCCGCCGGAATGGGATTGTTCTTGCGCCATGTTCCGCAAGCATATTCGAAGAAGTCTTCGCAGGGGTCCACGGATTTATCCATGGCCCCGAGATCAAAAGATTTGGGACGTGCGACCGGGTTGGAAGCCGGCGCAGAGGCTTGCGAAGCCATCTCGCCAGGGCTGGCGGTGAAAGAACTCTTGGATGAGTTCTGATTGGCCGCGCCTCCACTCTGCGCGACCGCGGTTGCAATGCTCAGGAGAGTTACTGCGAAAAAAATTTTCCAACGCATATCTTTATCCTCGCCTCTTTTGTCGTTAGCTTTATTGCCGGGAAGGTTAAGCAAAATTGAAAGTCTATGCCTAATGTAATGTGTCTGTAAACCGTAGCTGTTTGGGGGTCTTCGGCCAAGCCTATCAGAGTGTAGACGTACGAAAAGAATAATCGTTACCAGCAGCCTAATTGATTTTTTTAGTGGAGGCGGCTTCCAGCAATCCTGCCTTGACCACCTTCACAATCATCAGGACTTTGTCGTCTATGTGAGTTCCGCTGCGCGAGAATTCGTTGACTTCCGCCTGCACGGCATCCACGATGGCTTGCGCCGGTTTGGTGCGATGGCGGGCCACGCACTCTGCCAGGCGCTCGTTGCCGTATTCATCTTCTTTGGCATTCATGGCTTCGAGGATTCCATCGGTGCAGCAGACCAGCACATCGCCGGGCGCAAGAGTTGCCGATCCGCGATTGTATTCGGTGTGAGGGAACAATCCCACCACAGTGCCGCCCTCCTCTAAGAGCTTGTACGCGCCGGTCTCACCGTTGATCAGAATGGGCGGAACGTGGCCGGCGTTAATGTAATGCAGGCCGCCGCGGCGTGTATCCACCAAACCGAGAAAGATGCTCAGATATTTTTCAGATTTGGTGTCGTTGTAGATCATCTCGTTCAGAGAGAGCGCCAGGACCTCCAGCGAGTGCAAATGCATCACCAGGGCACGCAAGGTCGCCTGCAGATTGCTCATGATCAACGCCGAGGAGACGCCCTTGCCCTCGACATCGGCAATCACCAGCAGCAGGGTCTGCGGTCCCAGGTTGAGAAAATCATAGTAGTCGCCCCCTACTTCAAAGCAAGGTTCATTCAGAACGGCGAGTTCGTATCCGGGGACCACCGGTGGGGCCTCAGGCAGCAGGCTCCTCTGGATGTTCCGCGCCAGCGCCATTTCTTTTTCCAGGCGTTGCTTCTCCACGATTTCGCGATGCAGGCGCGCCTTTTCCAGTGCCATGGCCATGTGGCCGGAAAGTTTGTTGAGGAAATCAACATCATCGCTGGTGAATTTGCTGCTGCCGCATTTGTTGAGCAACTGGATCACACCGACGACTTGTCCATCAAAATGGCGGATCGGCAGGCAGAGCAATGAACGTGTGGTGTAACCAAACTTCTTGTCATAGCTGGAATCGAAGTAAGGGAGACTGTAGGCGTCTTCCACATTGATGATCTCGCCCGTCTGCGCCACCGTGCCCGCCACACCGCGGCCTACAGGTATGCGAATCTCTTCATGCTCGAGGCCGGAAGCCACGATGGACCACAGCTCTTTCGTCTTATGATCTGCCAGGAACACCGACCCACGGTCGGCTTTCAGTTCGGTGCGAGCAAGCTTAAGAATCAATTCCAACAGCTCGGCAAGATCAAGGGTGGAATTGAGCAGGCGGGTAGCTTCGAACAAGAGCGAGAGTTGAGTAATGGTCTTGCGGCTCTCGGCGGAACTGATCGCTTCTTGTACGGCCACGCTGCAAACTTCGGAGTAGAGCTGCCACCAGCTCAGCAGCTCTGGATCGGGCAACTCCTTGGTGTAATTGGCCAGAACACCGATCAACTCGCCGCGAACAATCAGGGGATAAGCAGAAATGGTATGCAACCCAGTGCGAGAAGCAAATTCCGGATCAGAGCCAGGGCCAGGGAAAGAATTCAACGCCTTGCTCACGAGAGACTGGCGAGCTTCCAACACTTTGCCGATCGCTCCCTTGCCGAAGACGGCGTTTTGGCGTTGTTTTTCGCCTTCTACTCCTGCAGCATGAGCCAGGCGTGCTGAGTTGGAGGCGCTATCCCACAGCCAAAGCTCGGAGCGCAGCGATTCGAAATCAGCCACCAAGAGTTCGGGAACCAACGACAAAACTTTATCGCCTGAATCCTTGGAGTTAAACCGCGTCACGGCTTGTCCAAAAGCGGTGACGTAATCTTTGCGTGTGGCCTTGGGGCCGGCAGCGCTCTTGTGTGCGGCAGTTGGATTCAAGCTAAACCTTATTCCGCCTGGCCAGAAAAACTTGCAATCTGTCCGCTCGTCCTAAGCCTCGGCGGGAGATATTGGCTACTAACTATATGCGGGCGGCAGTGGGCTTGTAAATAAGCTTCCATGCTACCTCAACTGCGCTGTTAACCACGTTTTGGATTGATTTCAGACTTCGGTTGCTTCCGCGCTCCATGGCGAAAGTGCAAAATTTCTATCAGGCGTTTATCTTCGTGATCTTCGTAATAAACCAGAATTGGGCTATGCAGCAGTTTTCGCACTCGCGACCGTTTTCGAACAATGCCGCCCATGCGTGGAAAGCGAGTCAGCAGATTAACGTGGTCTAACAAAGAGCTGCCAAAACGGAAAACCGCCTCTGGGTCATCGGAGGCGATGTGGCCGATGATTTCAGCAAGATCGTTCAGCGCCCTTTGCGTGTAGAGGAGGCGGTAATCCACTTTGGCAAGAGCTTACGGACTTCTTCGGCAGGTATGGTTCGGCCAGCCTCAGCGTCACGGATACCTTCATCAATGGCGGCCAAGGTCTCTGCATCTTCATCGTCAACGGCGAGAGATGGATTCTCAAACTCGAATTTCTTCGCTTTAGCCATGTCTAGTCCGAATAGTAGCCCGAATTCATCATTGATTCAACGGCTATTAGTGATTCAACGGCTACTGGTCGTAGTGCAGCAGAGCAAAAACATCGTGTTGAGCCAGCTTGTCGCGGCCTTTCAGGAAGTCGAGTTCAACCACGAACCCCAGGCCTGCAATCTCTCCACCCAGGGATTTGACCAGTTGCACGGTTGCGCAAGCTGTACCGCCGGTGGCGAGCAGGTCATCCACAATCAGCACTCTCTGGCCGGGGCGGATGGCATCTTTGTGCACTTCCAGTGTGTCGCTGCCGTATTCCAGGTCGTAGGTCACCTTGGCGGTCTCGGCGGGAAGCTTCTTGGGTTTGCGCACGGGCACAAAGCCCGCGTTCAGGCGGTAGGCCAGGGCTGGTCCGAAGATAAAGCCGCGCGCTTCGATGCCCAGCACCAGATCAATATTCCGGTTGAGGTAATACTCGGAGAGAGCGTCAATCAGCGTAGCAAACCCCAGCTTGTCTTTGAGCAGCGTCGTGATGTCGTAAAAGAGAATGCCCTTCTTGGGGAAGTCCGGGACTTCGCGAATCAGTTTCTTTAAATGGTCACAATTTGTCACGGCCTTGGTTTGCATTCGTTTTACGCTCCTGGATGTATGTTCAGTTTCGAACTCTTATATCATTGCCGATTAAACATTGTCACAAAGCCCGCAACTACAATTTTTTCAGTTTACCAGGCACCTTCAATGTGGAAGCTTCTGAGATTTGGAGGCGCCTGGGCCACGCTCTCTTCCACGCCGTCTACGCGAGCGGCCCTGGGACCCTGTTTGAGTTTGGCCTCCAAAGCAGCAAGTTGCTGCTCGCTGCCGCTGGCCAGAACTTCTACAGCACCATCGGGAGTATTGCGCACCCAGCCTGACAGGTCCAGCGCTTCGGCTTCCCGCTGCACAAACCAGCGGAAGCCCACTCCCTGCACCCGGCCGCGAACCACATAACGCTTTGTGATCAGGTTGCTCGCCATGGCTTTGATCTAAGGGCTCCGCAACGCTTCACTTCGTTCCGCTGCTGCGCCCTCGCGCGATCCGGCGCTCGCTTCGCGCTCACCCATTTGAGCTATGCTCGCGACAGATATGCGCCTTCGGCGGTATCCACGCGGATTTTTTCGCCTTCATTAATGAACGGAGGCACCTGCACCACCACGCCGGTTTCGAGCTTGGCGGGCTTGGTAACGCTGCTGGCGGTAGCACTCTTCAACCCAGGTTCGGTTTCGACGACGGTCAGCTCCACAATTTGCGGAAGTTCCACGCCCACGGCCTTGCCGTCATAAAACTCTATTTTGATTTGGAGGTTGGGCGTGAGGTAGTCAGTGGAGTCTCCCAGCACATCCTTGTTCAGGTGGAGTTGCTCGAAGGTCTCGGTGTTCATGAAGTAATAATCTCCGCCATCGGCGTATAGGAACTCCATTTCCACCTCATCGACCACAATTTTGTCAATTGGGTCAGGCGAACGGAAGCGGTGCTCGAACATGGCGCCAGTGCGCAGGTTGCGCAGCTTGGCTTGAATGAAGGCGCGCAGGTTGCCGGGCGTGCGGTGCTCGACGCTGAAGACCGCATGCAGGTCATTGTTGTGCTTGATGATCATCCCTGGGCGCAACTGGGTTGCTGGAATTGACATTCCAAACTTCTCCTCGCTGATTTGGATCTTTGCAGGCTGGCCGCGTTAGGGCGCGGAAGCAGAGGCAAACTTATATTCTACCGCATCTCCCGCCGCCAATTCACCTAAGTTGCCGGGCCCTCATTTGAGATATTTCTTAGCTGATGGGACAACACCTGGGGCAAGCCGCTTTTCTAAATATTCAGTGGAGCAAGACCGAAGAGACGGCTGCGAAAGGTCTCCCGCTTTCAGGAAGACCACGATTTCTTAAATGTTTTTTTGACTGGGAGGACCCATGACCAACTACGAACATACTAGCGAATGCGAACCCAACGAACAACGAGGCAGCGGAGTAGGACTGGGCATTACCTTGCTGTTGATCGGGGTGGGAGCTGGCGCGCTGACTGCCCTGTTGCTGGCGCCGCGCTCCGGACGCCAGACCCGGCGCATGTTGCGGCGCAAATACGAGGACGCTATGGAGACGCTGAACGAACGGGCCGATGAGTGGAAAGAGCGCGGCGCCGAGTGGGCAGAAACTGCACGCGGCTGGGTTGGCTCGGCCAAAGAAGCGGCCGAAAACGCCACTGAAAAAATCAGGCCGGTTATTAAAGAGGTAAAAAGATAAGAGGACGTGCAGAAATAAAATCCTGATCGTTGACTGGCAATCAATACATCCGAAAATCCACGTCGACACTCACTCGCACGGCTATGGGTTGCCCGTCTTTGCGGGCCGGCTCGAAGCGCCAGGTGCGGACCGCGGCAATAGCTCGTTCATCCAGGCCATATCCTAAGCCGCGCCGCAAGTGAATATCTTGTACGTGGCCATCTGCGCCCACGATGACCCACAATCCCACCGTGCCCTGCAGCTTGTTGAGGCGGGCTGCATCGGTATAGTCCGGGTCAGGATCGTAAATAACCCTGGGAATTGACACGCCACCCTTCCCGGCTGCGGGATAATCACCGATGCCGGAACCAATGCTGCCACAGCACCCGGTGCCGATGCCACCACCCTGTCCGGGCCCGTCGGAAGGCAGGCCCAGCACGCCGTGAAAAGGATCTCCTACCGGCTTGTCGTCGGTTTTGATCACAGGAGCCGCAATACTCTGTTCCATAGGCAAGGGCGGGCGCTCTACAGTTCGCGTTGTAGGCGGGGTAATTTGCTGTGGACGAGTCTGCGGTAGCGCTCCGCGTGAAGGCGCCAGCAGGCTATGCGCCCCGCCGCCACTCGAGCTGGGAGCGAAGATCACAGCCGATATGTGATAAGGGGTGGTATTGGCCTTGTTGATGCGCCACAGTGCTACCTGACTAAGCCAAAGCAACAGTAAAAGTATTGATCCATGCAAGGCCACCGACCAGAGGATTTTGGTGGAGCGGGCGGCACTGGAATGATTGATCCCAAAAAGGCTCGGCAAAATATGCTGCTGTGCCCGCGGCGCCGAGCTGGTAGGGATCTGCATAAGTTGTTCAGAGTTAAATCAGTATACTGAGCCAATCAGTATAAATGGAAAGTAACATCAATGTTCAATTGTACTGCGACTGCCTGGCCGTCTTTTTTGGCAGGTTCGAAGACCCATTTTTTGACGGCCTCTACGGCTTTTTCGTCAAGTCCTAACCCCAGGGTGCGGGCAACTTTAACGTCGTGCACCTTGCCATCTGGGCCGATCACTACCCATAAAATCACATCACCTTGATACTTTGCTTTGCGGGCTTCTTCCGAATACTCAGGATCGGGTGAGAAGATTGCGCGCGGAGCACTGACGCCGCCGCCTACACGGTAAGCGCCACCACCCATGCCACCACCCCAGCCGGGGCCTACGCCTGGACCGCGTCCTGAACCCACTCCTGTACCTGAACCGCTTCCAATACCGCTGCCTGAACCGATACCGTTGGAGGCTGGCGCGACTGAGGCCAGCGGATCACCCATCTGCGGCAACGCAGGAGCAACCATGGGAGGAGCAACCACGGTTGGCGGAACCGGTAACTTAGGTTCAAGATTGCGTACAACCACTGTGGGAGGGGTTATCTGATCGGGCGCAGATTTAGGTAAGACTCCCTTGGAGGCTTCCAGTTTTTCTCGTGCGCCACCGCCGCCACCGCCGCCAGACGGCCCCCCAATCGAGGAGGGAACGTAGGCACTGATATCAATTACCTTTGAAACATTATCAGTGATTACTTTAGGATGTTGCGCAACATAAGTGGTAATCACCAGGATCAAAACGACAGCCAAGGTGTGCAACACAAAGGAAAGTATGAAATTCCGGGGGCGGGTCTGGTAGGTGCCGTATCCAGCACCAAAGAGCGAAGGCAAGATATCGGGTTCTCTTCCCCGTGCAGGCGCAGGCGGTAACGGGGAATTACTCTTGATTGCGGAACTCGCCATGAACTTCCCTAATGCCCTCTGATTTGGATACTAGTCTAGTATAGACGCGATTTTAGCCGTTTTGGTTTCAAAAAGCATTTGCCAAACGTAAAAAAAATAACCCTAAAGCCCGCAACCATACGTAACCTTTTGTTAAGTAATATTAGCTGGTATCCCGATTCTAACCCCTGGATGGCCATAGTGTGGCAGAAGAGACAAGATTTTGACAAATTACGAAAGACTGCTGCCCAGATGCCCTAATTTCCCAAAAATATAGAGGCAACCATTTCCGCGAAGCCCGTCCAAAAAAGCTTTTCTTTTGCCCTTTCTAAGCTGCGCAAGCGCCTATTTCCCAAAGATAGAGGCAAACATTCCGCGCAACCGACCGAAAAAGCCTTTTTTCTTCTCTTTGTCCTTGGGTTTGCTGGGTGGTTGTGCGCTTACTTGGACAACTGGCGGTGGAACCACCGTGTCGGTAAAAAACCAGGGCACCTGAGTGAGGGGTAGTTGCACCAATTGCGCCATTTCGAGCGAAGGTCCGGGGTCGGCAGCATTGAATACGACAGGAGCGTCCACTTGTACGCTTACATCATTCGGCCGGGTCGCCGGTAGCGGCCGAGTTACGCTATCAGCCATGGGCTGGGTTGGGCCAGCCTGGGCGATCTCTGGCGAAGCTGGCGTGGCCGGCTGCTGGGCCGTTTCCAGGGGGCGCGGCTCGACCGGCGCGGGACATCCGCAGGTAGGAACCTCAGCTACGGCCGCTTTCACGCGACCGCTAAGAAAATACATACCCAGGTTAGGCTTAACCTGGTAGCTGCCTTCTCCCATCAACTCATTCACAATAATGGCGGAATTGTTGCCGCGCAATGGCTGCACGCAGGTGTTACCGTGGGCATCGGCGCCGATGGCTACATGGAACTCTCCCGGGCCGGTGAGAGTAATTCTGAAATCAGGTGTGACCACAGAATCGCTGCCGGCTGACAGAGAGTAATGCGCCTCCAGCATGCCCGTATCGAGACTCAACACAAGGTCACGTTGCTGGCCTTGCGACGCCACTGAGTTCACCTGGACATTGCTTCCAGGACAGACACGCACCTCGCCGCCACGCTTGAGCCGCACGGTTGCGGTCGCTGCTCCGGCTGAAACGGTTGACCCGGAGAGCAGGCGCATGCCGCCAGAAGCAAAGATGACTGAGCCCTGAACGCTGGCATCGGAGGCGAACACTTCACCCACAACGTTCGATTCGCCTTGAGGCGGCGGGCCTTGCGCCGGCAGCCGTACAGGAAAGAGCGCCAGTCCCAGCAGAATTACTGCGCCACAGCAGCGGAAGACCATGGAATGCCCGGGATTGTAAACTCTAAAGTCAGCGTAATTTGCCGGGCCACGAACCATAGGCGTAAGTAATATTCAGTCAAGCCGAAGCAATAAAGTTCTTCAGCATCTGCTTTCCGCAAGGGGTCAATACACTTTCCGGATGAAATTGCACGCCTTCCACGGGAAACTTGCGGTGGCGCACACCCATGATGACCTCGGTACCATCTTCTTCCCGGGTGCAGGCAGTAATTTCTAATTCAGCAGGGACTGTCTGGCGATCAATAATCAAGGAGTGATAACGGGTGGCCGTCAGCGGAGACTCCAAGCCGTGAAACACACCCTTGCCACTATGCGTAATGGGACTGGTTTTCCCGTGCATCAACTTCCTGGCGCGAATAATATTTCCGCCAAAAGCCGCACCAATGGCTTGATGGCCAAGACATACACCAAGAATCGGAACCTTACCGGCAAAATACTGAATGAGTTCGATGCTGATACCGGCCTCTTGCGGCGTGCACGGTCCGGGCGAGATGACAATTTGCTTGGGCCGCAGGCGCTCAAGCTCCTGCACCGTAATCTGATCATTGCGGCGCACCTCAACCTGTTCACCCATCTCCCCGAGATATTGCACCAGGTTGTAGGTAAATGAGTCGTAATTATCGAGCACAAAAACCATAAAGATGCCTAATTCTTTACTCTTCTTGAACTGCTTGGTCCTTCAACAGAACGGGAACACCATCGCGGATGGGATACACCCGCCGGCAGGCGCCGCATTTCAATGTTTGCGCCTGCTGGTTATAAACCAGCTCTTTGTGGCATTCAGGACAAGCCAGAATCGCAAGTAAATCTTCCGAGATCATTCAATTTGAAATTATAACCGGGTGGAGGATGGGTTATTTCACGAACTTCCACTGTGCGCCGCCATTGCTGGTCTGCCACTTTTCGCCGGTGGAAAGGTCCACCTCGCCCTGCTGAGCGTCCTTGAATGCAATGGTAACGTGAGCCTCAGGCTTGAGAAGACCTGTGCCGGCTAGAAGGGAAGGCTGCCAGGTCACGCCGTCATCATGCGAATGATATACAGTGACGTAAGCTTGACCCTTGCCAACCGCCTGTGCCGCCCAAACGTCGCTTCCCACGGCCGACACACTGCTGAAACGTTGCGGAGGAACCACAGGCGACATTTCGACTGCAACGGTTTCAGTTGTTGAGCCGACCTTAGTTGAACTGTCATTCGCTGAAACAACGCCCCCTGAAACCGTGCTGGCAGAACTGGGATTAGCGGAACGGTGGTTAAAAGCTTGCTGCGTTCGCACTGCTATGGTGTGCCATAAACCGTAGATTCGAGCCTGTACCTGGCCGTGATAGATGCGCCAGCCTGTGATAGCGGTCGTGCGGGCCACACCGGGGGTGAGCGTCATCAGGCTTATTGCGTTTCGGCTGATCGGCAAATTCTCAGTCTTATTCTGGTCTATAAGGCCAGCAGATGTACCGTTTGTCGCAACTTCCTGGGCTTGCCCTGCTACAGCAACCGTCTCCTCTGTTCCTTGAGGAGTTGGCTGCGCAGGAATTGTTTCCAGCTTCTTTCTATTACGTGCTTCCTCAGCCGGCACTACCGCCCGCGTTGCTGGTGCAGGTGCAGCCACCTTTGCGAGAGCTGCCTGCGCTGCCGGTTTCGCGGACTCAGCCTGGTCAACCTTAAACGATTGCAGGGAGTCAGGACTCCCCGTTGAAACTGGTCCGCCTATCGCAGCTCCAGTAGCACTCGGGGAAGGTGGGGCAGCGGGAGGAGGAGGTGCATTGGCGGTATAGCCATTCCCATTGCGGTCGTAATAATTCAAGTTCGTATTGTTCTGACCGCTATTATTCATGGCGTTCATGTTGGCAGCAGGACCGCCGTGAGTCGTCTGCTGTTGGCGAAGATCGAACAACCTCTTATTGTCTTCTGACAAGCGGTTACCCGCGCTAAAAGCCAACGCTTCTCCATTTGCGTCCTTCTGTTCATTCTTGGCTCCGGGAACTTGTTTGGCTTCCTTATCGCTAAATCTGCCTGCCTTGGCCTGATCATCCCGAGACCCGGCGAGTGCACCGAATGAACCTCTGCCGAATTCTCCCGCAACCCCGGGGCTCGCCTTGGATTTTTCTGGAGATTCCGAGGACTTTAAAGCCGCAGTCTCTCTTCTACTAAGGTCGTTATCTGTTTTTTTGCTGCCACCGTTATCTGTTTTCCCAGCTATTTCGTCTGTAATCGCAGAAGCTGGGGCGGTATTGGCCGGCGGGGCTGCCACAGTGCGCGAGTCTTTTTCGGATTCGGTACCGGAAGTCTCATGCGCCACCTGCCCGGGAGTGGCGAGGCGTTCAGGATTGTTCTTCAGGAAAATCGCTACTGCCGCAATCATACTGAGCGACGCGGCAAGAGCTGCCCACTGCAACCGTCTCCCCGCAAACCAGCGGGCCTGGGGTGGGGCTTTAACGATTGGAGCTTTAACCACCTCAAGCGGCGCTGCCTGCTCCTCGGGCAGGGCAAAATATACGACATCGCGGCAAACCGTGCATTGCGACAGATGCTCTAAAACTTTTACCCGTTCCCCCTCGTTCAGGGATTGCTCGGCAAAGGCGGTAAGCAGATCAGGGTCGGGATGGGCGGAAGAGGGCGCCATCGCGCCCACTCTCAAACGCGCACCGATAATCTTCGAATTTCGCGGATCTGCCATCACCACTACTTTACTCCCTAATCTTCCCCTTCTATCCTTTGGAACGATCTACTCTCGCTTTCTTGCACGGGAGGCGGGCGCAACTTTTCGCTGACGTTGAGGGCCATGTCACGCACATCGCATTCCAGGGCCTCTTCGGCAGCGCGGGGGCTCATTCCGCCGCGCACCAGTGCTTGCACAATCTTCTTGCGCAGGTCTTTGACCACGCGCTCCACCTTGCGGCTGATGGTGGACTCATGCACCCCCAGCGAGCGCGCAATTTGCGCCAAAGTTCTTTCATCCAGAAAATATGAGGCCAGAATGTAGCGGTCCTCAACCCCTAATTGCGCCAGTGCGGAATCGGTAGCGGCATCCAGACGCGGGTCTGCGCTCGCAACCGGCTCGCTTGTAGGGGCGGCAAACTGTGCGCCCTGTTCATTTTCTTCCTCAATACTTACCAGACGTTTTTGCGAGCGATAGCGGTTTACATACTCCTGCGCCAAAACCGTACGCAACCAGCCTTCCAGTGAGCCCCGTCCCATATAGAAGTTGAGCTTTGAAACCCGCACCTCGGCGCCGGCATTTTCACGCGTGCGTATTCCATAAAGATCGGCATAGAGTGAATCGGCCAGCTCGTGGCCGAGAGTGTCGTCACGAACGATGGCCCGGGCCGCCTGGTAAAGCGGCGCGCGGTAGCGGTTCAAAAACTCGGTCCAGGCAGCTTCGTTGCCGGCCGCACAGGCACGGGCCAGGACCAATTCTGCCACTCTAAGGGCTTTAACAAATTGCCGGATTTCGGCCTCCGGCGCTGCTGGAGGCAAATATTTGGCTACCACTTCGTTCAAACAGATTGTGAACGACTCAGCGGACAGGCCATACCCGGCGGCGCCGCTCTGGTTGAATAGCTCGGTGAAGAGCGTGCGCTTCCACGCCGATACCGCAGGTTGGGCCTTGCTAACCATCTGGGTTTCTGGATGTTATCTCAATTTGGATGCTTCTGACAGCAAAGCTGTCTAGCTGAATTATCTCGAAATAACCGCCTGCATGCACTTTTATCTTTGGAACTAGGGGGTGAACCGGGTGAGCGCGGAGCGAGCGCCGCCTCGCGCGAGCGTAGCAGCCTTGTTTTGGCTGCGGAGCCCTTAGATTTAAAGCCACACTGCTTGCAAGAAACGTGAGCTGCAGCGTTCTTTCTCCAGAAGCGACCCCGGCGAGAATTTCTGGAGGATATTTATGACACGCAAAAACAAATTATTAGTTTTCACAGCCATTGCCCTAGGGATGGCTCTATTCGCGGTAGCCCTGCTCTATCCGCCAACCCCGGCTGAGGCTGGCTTTCCCACGGGCAGCCGCTACCAGGTGCTTTCACCTATTACCCACGGCAATTTGACGATCTTCCCAGTCGTGGCCTCTACCACCCACGATACCCACGAATTCTTGACACTGGATGAAGGCCTGCACAGCGGCGAGGTGGAGGTCTCCGAGCATGGTGGAGTTCGTCCCATGGTGAGGCGTCCCCATACCTACTATCCGCCGCGAGGGGAGGGCGCCGAGGTGAACCGGCTCTATCTCATCAATAACTCGAAGCGTCCGTTGCTGCTGCTGGCAGGCGAGATAGTAACCGGCGGCAAGCAGGACCGCATTGTCGGCAAAGACCGCATCGTACCGGCAGAGACTGAGTCTGATCTGAATGTATTCTGCGTTGAGCCCCACCGCTGGACGGGAACATCAGAGAGTTTTGGCGCAGTGGGAGGGCTCATGGTCGCACCCAGTGTCCGAAATCAGGCCATGGCAAAAAAGGACCAGAACGGGGTGTGGAACGAGGTGAACAAATCCAAAGCGAATGCCTCAGACATGCTAAGTTCGGCCCCCGCGGCCCAATCCGAGGTCGAGGCGACCTCTTCTTACGCGCAGGTCATGAACAACGAAGAGGTAGATAAGCGCGTGAACGCGATTGCTGCGCCCATTGAGCATTCCTATGCAAAAGAAATCCAGGAGCTCCGGACCCGCAACGCAGTGGGAGTGGTGGTAGCAGTTAACGGCAGGATCATCTGGGCAGACCTGTTTGCCAGCACTTCCCTGCTGGAAAAATACTGGCCCAAGCTGGTGCGCTCGTATGCCTCTGAGGCCCTGAACACAGCCGCCAATGGGGATTCGGTCAGCGTTAAAGGGGCCCAGGAATACATCGATCAACTGGAGGGCCGCCATGAAATCTCAGAGAGCGAGCCAGGTGTATACCGCCACACCGAGATTATTGGCGACGGCTACAAAACCTTCGAGTTGATCTCGCTGTTGCCCAGCACCGGCTTCGAGGTGCACATCAGCAAGATGACCGACTAACAGTCCGTGAAGTAACGTTTTTGCAGCGGCTGCATCCAATAAGTAACACAGCAACGTACATCTGGAGTAGAGGTGATAAGGGAAAGGGAAAATGAAATTGGTTGCCTGCACACGAAGCAGAAGCGTAAAGAAAAGTTACGTTCGTAACCAATGCTTAACATTTTTTCTGCAACAAAATTCGGTCCATGCGTGTCTAATGTAGTAGCTGTAGAAGTGGTAGTGGTAGAGGTGCAAGGGTCGGGAGGTGACATTATGATGGTAGAAAGATTTTCCACATCTGAAATGTCGGCCCTGCGGAACGAGCTCCTAGAGGGAGGACTCGATAACTGGCAGGCCGCCGAATTGCTACAGATGTTTCTTGTAGGTCGTGGCTATGGTGTTTCGCCGGAAGCGGCGCGCACCGCGGCCAGTCGAGTCGAAGGCGCAGGCTGCTCCATTGAGAGCCTGCAAAGCGAATTGGAAAAGTTGGCTTTGGTAATGTAAGCAATTTCTCTCAATTACCAAATCCAAAAAGGCCGGAGATAATCGCTCCGGCCTTTTTTCTTCCTAAAAACTAAGGGTTCCGCAACGCTCCTCTTCGCTCCGCGCTTGTGCTCCTCTCAAAAACCCAACGCAGCCCATTTAATTCAACTGATATGCTTTTTCGCTGGATCTTCCCAGTTCACGTTAAACACGTTGACCGGCCCGGTCCGGCCTTTGAGGCGCAGCGGAGGCAGCGGAGCGAGCACAAATCCATCACTCAACTCCGAGGCGGTGGATTCGGAGATCAAAATCTGACCGCCGGCCGCATTCGACGTCAAACGGGAGGCCGTATTCACCGTATCGCCGATTACCGTGTAATCAATGCGGCGCGGAGAGCCGATATTACCGGCGGTCACGATGCCGGTGTTGATGCCGATTCCCACACGCAGTTCCGGCCACTGCCGCGTGGCGGCATCGCGATTCAACTCGATCAGCAGGCGCTGGATCTGTATGGCTGACTGAACGCAGTTGGCAACGTCGTTTCCTTTGGAGATAGGAGCGCCGTACACAGCCATCACGGCATCGCCAATGTACTTGTCGAGCGTCCCGCCGTTGTCGAAAATCACGTCGGTAACGCAGGTAAAATACTCATTCAGGATTTCGACCACTTGCTCCGGGTCCATCTTTTCGCTCATGGGGGTGAAACCGCGTATGTCGGCGAACATGACCGTGACTTTCTGATGGACACCACCCAGCCGGATGTCAGGATTGGCCACCACCATCTCCGCGACCTCGGGCGAGAGGAACCGCTCCAGGGCAGACCGATGCAGCGCCTGCTGGGCGATCTTCTCGTGGGCCATGGCATTGTCAATGGCGGCACCGGTTTGCGCCGCCAGCAGGGCAAACACGTTCAACTCTTCCTGGGTAAACGCGGCGGTCTTCTTGAGATTGTCCACATAGAGGATCCCGAACACGCGGTTTCCGCCCAGCAAGGGAGCACACATGGCGGAGCGCAGCCCGGAGATGCGCATACTCTCGCTACCGTCGAAGCGTTCGTCCGCGCTCACATCCAGGATCAGAATGGGTTGCTGTTCCTTGCGGACCAGCTCCAGGACGCGCTTGCTGAGAATGATCTGCGGCTGGACGCCGGAGTGTTCAGGATTGCGATAGCGGACTTCGCTCTGGCGCAACACCTCTCCGGCTTCATTGAAGAGCATGATAAAGCCGCGTTCCACCCCTTCAATACGGAAAGCCAGTGACATTACCTGTTCGCTGATGTCATCAATGGAGAGCTTTGCGTTCAGGGCCTTGCCCGCATCATAGAGCACGGTCAGAAGATAGTTCTCGTGTTCCAGTTTCTTGAGGCGCCCGGCCAGCTCAGGCATAGAGACCTTGGCAACGTCCTCTACCGGAATAGCGCTGGTGGCGTCCGCCCGGCCGCGCATGATCAGATTCAACGTGGACGGCCATTCCACCTGGCGCACCTGGATGGCGCTGTCGTCCAGGGTCTCAAGCCGGAGTTCGTATCTCCCGATGAGCGCAACATCGCCGCCTTTCATTTCAGAGTTGCGGGCGATCTTTTGGCCGTTCAGGACTACGCCGTTGGTGCTTCCGCGGTCGGCGATGAGAACGGAGTTGTCCTGGACCTTGATGACCGCATGAAAACGGCTGACGCTGGAATCATTCAGCACCAGGTCGTTGGCATTGCCTCGCCCGATGGTGATGATCGGCCGGTTAAGCTCCAGGATTCCCTTCTTGCTGTCTGGTGAAGAGATGATGAGCCGGGTCATAGGCTAAGGCCCCTGCTTTTCCAGGATTTCGTCAACGCTCTTGATCTTGCCCTTTTCCACCTCAACCGTGCGCTGTGCGGTTTTGTAGCCGTCCATCTGCAAGACCACGGTATGGGTGCCGGGGTCCAGGGCCCAACGCAAATCCGTCTTCTTCAGGGCCACTTGGCCGTCAAGAATAATCGTCGCTCCTTCTGGCCGCGTCCGTACGTGCAAGACCCCTTTGCCCTCAGGGATAGGCTCACCACCCAGCAGGTGCCGCCAGAAGCCGCCTTGCGCAAGAGCGAGCGTCGGAGCGAAGCTATAGGTCTGCCCTTCGGCAAGGCTGGTAGAGACCGATTCTTCTTTAAAGCCCGCCTTGCGCACCTCGACTGTGTGCACGCCCTTTTCCGCGATGATGATCTGTGCCGGGGTGCTCTTGCCGGTATCTTTGCCATCCACCCAGATGGCGGCGTTCGGCGGGATGCTTTTCACATCGATTGTGGATACGACCAGTTTCAACTGGACCCAGACAGGCTCGCTCTTGCCGGCGGCGACGGTCACCATGCGTGTTTCCCGGGCGTAGCCGGGTTTCGAAAAAACAACTGTATGCTGACCAGAGGCCAGGCTGGCAGCTTTGAATGGCGTTACCCATGCAGGCTCCGACCGGCCATCCACTTCCACTTTGGCGCCTTCCGGCTGTGAAACAAAACGCAGTTCGTGCTGCTGCTCTGAAACACCGATGGGAGACCCTTGCCCTTTGGTCTTCTTTTGCTCCGGCTCTTGGTCGGGATTCAAGACAGGGGTTGCAGCGTTCACCTGTACGTTCTGGTTCGTACCGGTATCAGAAGGTTTGGTTACCTGTACGCTCGGCGCTTGTTGCTGTTGCTGCCTTTGCGCTTCCTCCAATTGCTTGACTCGGTGACCGTAATACACCAGGCTTCCTACCAATCCCAGCAACAGCACTGCCGCCGTGGCCCCGAGGAGCATGCCTTTCCGGTTCTTGGCTTTGGCCGCCTGAGCTGGCTCAGGCAGTACAACCGGGGCTTTTGCGACAGGTGCAGGGACCGCACTGCCGGCAACTTTTAATGACAGCACAAGCGTCTTTGCCGACTGTGCCGCCGTGGCCGCCGAGGTTGCTGTCGTAAGGCCGCGTTTGGGAACGAAGGACTTGTAGTTCTCCAGGTCCTGCACCAACTCCGCGCCCGTTTGATAGCGCTCGTCCGGAGACTTGGCCAGCGACTCGGTCACGATGGAACTCAGCCCCGGATGGATCGTCACATCCAGGTCGCGTGGCGCCGTGGGCGTTTCATTGACGATCTTATAGATGATCGTCGTCACGTTATCTCCCGTAAATGGCTTCTCACCCGTCAGCATTTCATACAGGCAAACGCCGAAGCTGAAAAAGTCGGAACGGCCGTCCAACTGCTTGCCTTGGAGTTGCTCGGGAGACATGTAATTCGGCGTCCCCAGGATTTGGCCGGTGCTGGTCACCCCGCCCCCGGTCTTGGCAATGCCGAAGTCCATGATCTTTGCTGTGCCACTTGGGGTAATCATGATGTTGGCCGGCTTTACGTCGCGATGGATGATCCCCTGCGAATGGGCGTAGTCCAACCCCGCACAAATCTGGCGGGTAAGCTTGAGTATTTCGTCTGTCGAGAGGACGCGCTTTTGTGCCAAGAGCTGATGGAGTGTGGTTCCCTCAACAAACTCCATGGCGATGTAAAAGATAGTGTCTTGCTCGCCGGCGTCGTAGATGGTTACGATGTTGGGATGGTTGAGAAGACCAACGGCCTGCGCTTCATTCTTGAACCGGCGCAGCATGTCCTTGGTGTCTACACCATAGGCATCCAGCCGCATGGTTTTGAGGGCGACAACCCGGCCAATGTTGGGGTCTTTGGCCTTATGGACCAGACCCATGGCGCCACGCCCAAGTTCGCTAACGATCTCGTACCGGCCGACACTTTGAAGAGCCATGAGTTTCTTGCTCGTGCGATTCTCTACAGCGTGCCCTGAGTCGCTTTTGGGTGAATTCAGCCATCCCAGGGCACACTGGAAGACAAAAAAACTACGTTAGACGAAAAATACAGCCTTCCAGAACTAAGAGCGCGTATCTACGCTGCTTCTTTTTTCCCACCGGGAGTTTGTTCCTTCACCAGCTCCTCGAACAGGGACCGGTAGTGGATCATCGCTGCTCTTAGCTCTTCGGTGCTTGCTTCTCCTCTACCCAGCTGCAATGCAATCTCATGAGCAGATCGGTAATTCTCCGCCACTCGGGGATGGTCGACAGAAATGTCGGCGGCGCGTTGATCAAACTCGGCTACGGGATAACCACGAGCTCTCATTAAGGAAGACACCAATTCGTCGGCTTCGGTGACTACCCCCTTCGGGTAATCGATAAAGCGAGACTGCACTGAATTCCATTGGCTCGAAAAGCGTTCCCGTTCCGTCGGATCGAGATCGCGGATCTTAAGCTCTTCAACCCGCTTCTCACGCTCCGCCAACTTCGATTCGGCTTTTCGTTCAGACCCATGCTGTTCTACAGCCCGCTCGTACTCCGGCCCGAAACGCTCGCGCAAACCTGCAGTAGTAGCTCTGCGTCTTCGCACGTACAGCCATGTAAGCCCAGCCAGGACCACGATGACCACGGCTGCGAATGCAATCATCAGGTTGGGGTCCATCAGTTGTTGTAAGTCCATGGGAGATCTCCTTGCACCAACCCGCAGTATTACATCCGTGGTTTTGGACAACTGTTCAGAATTGACCACCCCGTGCATCAGCGAGGAACGGCTTGTGGCACTCGGCAGATCGTACGCCGTGCAGCGGAGTCGAGGGACCCGGGCTTTTCTGCCTTCTCAACGTCGCTGCTGCTCAATTCAATTCAGCAGCTGAGTAGTTCTTAATTCTCGATCTCTCAATTACCAAATCCAAAAGGCCGGAGTGATGATCTCCGGCCTTTTTTGCGTCTCCTTTACTAGTTGTCTAAAAATTCTGTGGGCTTCATGTCGTTTTATGCCGGGGCTGATACACTAGTTGGTCGTTTTTCTATATGGGTATCTGACAATGAATATGCCAGTTGCAGAAATCGGGACCAACCAGCTCATATCCGACACCGACGAACTGAAAGGGTGCGTCTCGGTTATCGTGCCCATCTACAACGAAGTTGACCACTTCGATGAGTTGTTGCGCCAGGTGCAGGCCTCTCCGGTCAGCAAAGAAATCATCGTTGTGGATGATGGCTCGACCGACGGCACGCGCGAGCGGCTCATGGAGCGGGCCCCGGAGCAGGGTGTTACCCTGGTTTTTCACCGGCAAAACTGCGGCAAGGGCGCGGCCATCCGGACCGGGTTGCGTTATGCGAGGGGCGAATACATCCTTATTCAAGATTCCGATTTGGAGTACAACCCTCAGGATTATCCCGCGCTGCTCGAACCGCTGGAGACCGGCAAGGCCAATGTGGTTTATGGAGTACGGCCTGACCGTCCGGAGCGAGGTTTGCGATTTTTCCTGGGCGCCAAGCTGCTTACCCACCTCGCCAACCTGCTCTACGGCTGCGGAATTCACGACGAAGCTACCTGCTATAAAGTTTTCCGGCGCTCTGTACTGCAGCAACTTAAGCTGGAGTGCCGCCGCTTTGAGTTCTGTCCGGAAGTGACGGCAAAGTTAAGCCGGATCGGGGAACGGATTGCCGAAGTGCCCATCAACTACAATCCTCGCACCGCCGACGAAGGCAAGAAGATCCGGTCCGCCGATGGATGGATTGCTATCTGGACTCTGATCCAACTGCGCTTTACTTTGCGCCGGCGTTTTGTCATGCCGGAGCCGGAAACTGAAACTGCTCCTTTCCCTGTAGGCTTCGTCCGCCCGCCCGTTAATGTAGAAATCTAAGGGCTTCTGTAGCGCTCCACCCTACTCGCCTGCTCACGGCGGGCCTCCTCTGTTGCGAAATGCGGCATTGATTCACTAATTAGCAGGGTATATCCGGCATTCCCAAAACAGCACTGTCTCAAATATGGAATTGAGAGTCTATGGATTAGACAGAGTAAGGGCTGGATTTCTTAAATTCAGACCTATTGAATGTTAAGTTGTTTATTTTCAATCAGATAGTTGCGGCTTTGGGTTTGGCTCAAGGATTGCTATTACATAAGCAATTGGATTCTCTGGGACGACGAATCAAAAGGGTCCGGAAGCCCAAAAAACTTCCGGGCCCTGAACTAAACCCAGGAAAGGGAAAGAAAATGCAAGCCAAGTCGACACTGACGGAGAATTTGGAACTGAGCAGCATGCGTGGAACGCAACACAAGGTGCAGCAGATGTTTTCTCCGGGAGATATTTCCCTGCTGCGCAATGCACTCCAGGAAAAAGCAGCCGAGTTCGATTGCTGGCAGTGCGCCGAGATTATTGAGATGTTCTTACGCTCGCGGGGTTACGGAGTTTCACGCCAGGCTGCGCGGGCCTGTATAGGCAGGCTGGAAGCAACCAACTGTGACGACGAGGCGGTTGCCGAGGAATTGGAGAGACTGGCGCTGGTAAATTAGCTGCCGGTCGGGTAGGTGAAGTAGGTAAAACGCGGGGCTGGTTAAATGTGAATTAGGTTCCTGGCTCCGCAAAAGTTTAAAAGACCCTGGACCAAGCGGGGGACTATAGCAGCAAGCGAAAGTCCCCGAGGGAACGAAGTTAGCGAAGAGTGAAGTGGTTGGTTCCATGCTAGCTTTTCGCAAGGGGCTCAGCAACACAGGCTTTTTAGGGGGAGGGTTGCAGGGCCCTTTTTAAGATTAAGTAAAAGTTTTCGCAACTCGAGCGGCGTGAAACAGTACTGGGGGGTCTGGTTCACGACGCCGGGGAGCGAAAAATAAATTAAGTAAAAGTTTTCGCAACTCGAGTGACGTGAAACAGTACTGGGGGGTCTGGTTCACGAAAGCCGGGAAGCGAAAAATAAGTTGAAGCAAAAGTTTTCGCAGCTCTGCGCAAGGTGAAACAGTACTGGGGGGTCTGGTTCACGGAGAACAGGGAAGCGAAAAATAAACGGTGACAGTAAACACGCCGGGCCAACCAGCCCGGCGTTTTTTGCTTCCGAATGAAATTATGCCGTTTTAACTATTACTGTGCTTATTCTCTCGCCATTCTGCTTGCATCTTTGTCATTCTGAGCGCCGTATTTTGGCGCGAAGAATCTGGCGTTTTCTCGACCCGGCGACACTGTTCTTCGGTATTAACCATAATGAATAATCCAGGAGAATGAAACGTTCACGCACAGGGCCTCACCATTGATCATAGAGGGTTACACAGATGTCAGTAACAAGAATACCGGAAGAGCGCGATGGAATCTCAACCCAGAGCGAACACAAAGGTCCAATGAAAAAGCCGGGCAATGTTATTTGTTTCGCCTGCCGAAGAAGGATAACCGCTGGCGAAAACCATACCCACCCATACTCAAATGGAGAAACGCAGAGCCAGCCGATTATCCGTGCGTGGTGAGGTCAATGCGGGGAAGAGAAGTTCTTAGAGTTGCACGGTCTAGGGCGCGTAGTTGACGGCGTAGCTCTTCAGATTACTCGTACCGAAGGCTCTCCACCGGGTCAAGCTGGGCGGCGCCCCGGAAGGATTCTTCTCTTACGACAAAGTGTGTTCTTCATGAACTCGCTGGAATTTGTACGCCAGCTCTGGTAAAGGGTCTCGTTCGAACTTGCCGCTTGCTGCCGCGTCGCGCATAATTCTGTTGGGTGTCACATGAGCCGGACTCGAAAAGACTCAGACCGATTCAAGGACAAGTCTCTCGAAGTAGTCAAAAGGGACGACGGCACCTTTGATCTCTTCGTGAATTGTAAACTTGATCGCAACTGCGTCCCGGAAGCCTGGCTGGCCGAAGAACTTTGTGTGCGCTACGGATTCTGCGGCGAGGAGTACGACTCCTTTCTGCGCGAAATCCATCAAAACGGCAGGAAAAAGATCATGTTCTGACGTGAGCGCGAAACCGTGATTTACCACAACCCACAATTCGTGAACACGCCAGCAATAATCAGGCGAACAGCCTAGCCACGACGGCGTAGGCCACATCGCCACAAATACAGACATTTGGCAGAATGAACACGATAGTAATAGTAGTCTTCCCCGCCCCAGCGGTAGCCGCACCGCCACAAGTAAAGGCACTTTGCGGAACGCACCCCAATGTAGGCGAATTGAATATGAATGGGCCTGGGCTCAGTAATCACCCTCACGCGGTTCTCCGATTGGATGGCATCTATGATCGTTTTCGCCTGCTCGGCAGGCGGGACATCAGCAATCTCAAATGAGTAGGTGAGCACGTACGGTGTTACCTCAGTGCTGCATTGTCGGCATTCGAACTGTGACTGTTGGGCGCTGTCCAATGCTGCCTGTTGCAGCATGGGATGGCCGCTGATCGCAACTGCCGACTCAATACTCCCGTCTTTTCGAATTCCGAGCTTCACCTCGACGTCACCGGTTATGCGTGCTGTTCGCGCCAGGGGAGGATAGGTAGGCTGTGACAGCCTCGTTAGGACAACTCCAGTTTGAGCTGAGCCCGAGATAGCAGCAGCTTGTCCTCGGGCATTCTCTATGAGCGAAGCGGCGGTGACTAGCAGAAGAATGAATAAAAGGAAGGAGCGCATATTAAGAAGAACGAACCACGCGCCCGAACTTGCAGGAAATTTAACGCAGCTTCAATCCCGGAAATCAGAGGGCTCTATTCGTACCGCAAACTCTCAACAGGATCAAGCTGGGCGGCGCGGCTGGCGGGTACGGTGCCAAATATGATCCCAACCAGCGAAGAGACCAGTACCGCTACGACGATGGAAACCCCTGAGATGGGGATGTGATACTCGGTGAACATCCGCACTGAGATGGGCAGCATCATCCCGATGGCAATGCCCACAAATCCGCCGGTGAGGGAGATAAAGACTGATTCCGCCAGAAACTGAAAGCGGATCTCATTGCGGGTGGCGCCCACGGCCTTGCGGATGCCGATTTCGCGGGTGCGCGACTTCACCGTGACCAGCATGATGTTCATGATGCCCACCCCGGCCACAATCAGGACGATGAGCGAGACCAGCATGAGCACCACCGTCAGGATATTGGTGATCACATTGGCGGTATTCAGGATGTCCGTCAGGTTCGCGATTTCGTAGGTTGATTCCGGCCGGTGCCGCGAGGTGATGACCCGCTTGATATCTTCGGTGCCCTGCGGCACCAGTGATGCATCGGTCATCGAGAAATACAACTGCTTCACATTGTGATTGCCGGTAAAAATCTGGCTTTCGGTATAAGGAATCAAGATCGTGTAGTCGGTGACTTCAGAGTTGCCATAGGTGTTGGTGCTCTCCTTGAAGGTCCCGATGATGGTGAATGGCAGCCCGCTGATCTTAATGGTCTGGCCGATGGCGGCGCTTTCGCTGTTGAAAAGTTGCTTCGCGAATTTTTCCGTAATCAACGCGACTTTCTGGCGGGAATCATCGGCATCGAAGAAGCGTCCGGCCGGGACCTGCAGATTACGCACGATGCGGTAATCAGGCATCACACCAAGAATGCTGGCATCGCCTTCTTTGCCGCCGCCCATCGGCATGCGCTCAGCCAGATTGGCTACAGGAGAAGCAGCCCGCAGGCCCGGAACCAGTTGCAAGGCGGCCTGCATGTCGTCCACAGTGAGATAGTCCGAAGCCACCGGCGTAGCGCGCGGGCCCTCCCCTTTATATTCCGCCCAGATGACATTGGAGCCGATGTTCTGAATCTGGCTCAGGATGTAGTGCTTGCCGGTAAGCCCAATGGTCACCACCAGAATGAGCGAAGCGGTGCCAATGACCATGCCCAACGCCGTGAGCACAAAGCGAATTTTGTTTTGGCGAAAAGAATCTATGGCCACCAGGGCAATTTCGCTCAGCTCGGCGCGGTAATGCCGGGTGGCCTGCTCGCCTTCGCGCAGCGTCTTCAGCGGATGAAGCACGACATTTTGGGGCTTCAGCATCATTACTTTTATCGTAACAGCTTCAAGCGTAGAGGAAAACAGTTCTAAAGAAGAAGCCTTTGGCCTTTCAGCTCTGAGAACTGCTTCTAAGGAATGCGGCAGATCCGCACGGCCTGGTTGGCATAGGGACAAGAGAGAGCATCGGCTGCAGGATGTGAGGCTGATATCAAGACCCAATTGACCCCGAAATCCCGGTGCAACCTCTCGAAATCAGCCCGCTGAAATTGATCCCAGTTGCTACGGGCGTGCACTTCGTTATGCCAGCGGCTGGCAATGGCAGGAAACAGCAGCACTACACCGGAATCCTTGATGTAGTCTGCCATCACACTGCGCTCTGCCAGCGCTCGGAACCCGTGCTCATCCACAATGGGTGCGTGCATATAATAAGGATCCATGGCAAAGTAGGCGTCCACGGGTGTGTTCTGCCGCACCCATGCGTAAGCCTGCAGCCACGGGTTGCGCGGCGCGGCGCTGGGCAGCTCGATATGACTGCTGGCTGGGTAGAGCTGGCGCTGCGCGTAGAACATAGCCAGCGAAATAGGAACAAACAGTAATAGCCAGCGAACCACGCTGCGCCGCAGGACAAATTGCCCCAGTAACCCGCCGGAAAGAATAACAAAGAAAAGATAGACGAGATGAAATCCGCGCATGGGTTGATAGGGAGTAAGGCGCTCAAAAGCGGGGGGAATAGTGACCACGCAGGCCGCAACAAAAATGAAGATGGCAAACAGCATTAGCCTGCGCGCAAGAAAAGCCAGACGAGGCAAATTTTTTTCGCGCGCGATGCGGGCATACCACCAGAAAAAGATCATCGGGCCAAAGATGCCCAACCACTCATACCAACTCCATCGGATGAGGTAGTGGATGGAGCGCGTGCGGGCGGCTTCCAGCCAGGCATCCGAACCTTTTTCGAAGAGAGCAGAAAGCGGAAGACCCAGCAACAGTGCGAAAGCCCCAGAAGGAACGATGCGTATTCTTGCAGGAAGCCACTTCTCCGGAAACAAAAAGAAGAACGCCAGCAAGACAGCATAGAAAGCCATCTGGATGTGCAGCAGAGCGGCCAGGATCACCCAGATGGGAGCCCGCCAGAATTTGCGGTCGAGTATATCCACCAACATCAGCAAAAGCAGCGCAGTGGCAGGCGCACGAGGATTCAGGTATTCATCCACCAGATAGAGCCCCGTGCCGGCGACCCCGATTGTAAGTAAGGCCGCGACCAAGGCCACCGACGCCCACTGGCCTTGAGGAGACGAGAAACAGCGCCGCGCGATCCGCAGGCACCCCCAAAGCACTAGATAAATAGATGCCAGATGCCAGAGCAGCATGGTGGCCTCGAGCGAGAGATGCGTCAGCCGTGAGGAGAAAGCCACGGCTTCATCGAAAAGCGTCGGCCGCGTCTGGGGAGCGAACAATTCCGTATCGAAGGGATACAGCGACGGCTGAAGATGCTGCTTGATGGCGGGCAAATAGATTCCCTGGTCTTCAATGCCGACGTGGTAACCGTGAATCAAGACTGCGGCCAGGGTCAGCAGGAGCAGCATGACAGTGGTAAATACGCGTGAGCCCGGGGAGGGGATCAAGGGCTTGGCGGAAGAAGCAGTTGCGATGTTTGTCTCCTCCGCAAGCTGGGTCGCAATTCGATTCATGCAAACAAGCAGTCTAACAAATTGGCCTTCATGGGCTCGGGTTTTCTGCTTAGAAACCCATATCGAAACTTTTCACCAAATTTTCAGGGAAAGCTGATACACCAAGATATAGATGCTGATCTCGTTCATCTTTCGGCAGGCGTTGCGCGCATTGTGGCGCAACAAGTTGCGCAGTTTCCTGACCCTGTTGGGGATCATTATGGGTGTGGCGTCGTTTATCTGCGTTGTGGGTATCGGCAGCGCCGGCTCGAACCGCGTGCAAGATCAGCTCGATAAGCTGGGCGACAACATGATCTGGATCGAGGCGGGCAGCCGCAAAAGCAATGGGGTCCGCGCCGGGACGCGCGGCATCCGGACATTGGTCATGGAAGACGTCCGCGCGATCACGGAGCAAGTCCCGCTGGTAAAACTTGTATCGCCAAATGTAGATGGACACATCCAGGCGGTCTACGGAAACACCAACTGGGGAACACAGTATCGTGGCGTGACCCCTGAATATCAGCAGATCCGGCGCTGGGACCTGCACGCTGGCACGATGTTCACCGCCGAGGACGTAAACAGCTCTGCCCTGGTTTGCGTGATCGGCCAGACTGTCATTGACAACTTGTTTGGCAGCGAAGACCCTATTGGAAAGACCATCCGTGTCAGCACCCTCCCCTGCAAAGTCGTCGGAACCATGGAGCGCAAAGGGATCTCAGCCACCGGCCAGGACCAGGATGATTTTGTGCTGATGCCCTATACCACAGTCCAGAAGAAGATTACCGGCACCTTCTGGCTGGATGATGTCTATTGTTCTGCCATCTCACAGACGGCAATTTCCGAGGCTCAACATCAGATCACCAGCCTGCTGCGCGAGCGGCATCACCTCTCGCCTGGTGATGATGACGACTTCAACATCCGCAGCCCGGAAGAGCTTATACGGGCGCAACTGGCAACTGCGCAAGCTTTCACGTTCCTTCTCGCCGGAACCGCTTCGCTTTCATTGCTGGTGGGTGGAATTGGAATCATGAATATCATGCTGGTTTCCGTGACGGAGCGCACCCGCGAAATTGGAGTACGCCTGGCCGTGGGCGCTACCGAGCATGCCGTGCGCCTGCAGTTCCTGAGCGAGGCGGTGGTCATCAGCGTTCTGGGCGGAATTTTGGGAGTGCTGACCGGTTTGCTGAGTGCTGTAGCTCTCCAAAATACCCTGCACTGGGAAATTCAGATCACGCAAACTGTCGCCCTGATCGGATGCCTCTTTTCAGTCTTTATGGGTGTGTTCTTTGGCTACTACCCGGCCAACAAGGCGGCCCAACTGAATCCCATTGAAGCCCTGCGATACGAGTGATAGAGTACCCCGTAAGCCCCTAACATTTTTAAGGACTGCGATATGGCAACAACCAGCGCTGGCATGGCTTGCTCGATTTGCGATGCTTCTACGATATTGCCGGAGAAGCGGCTTTATGGCTCTTATGTATGTAGCACATGTCACAGCAGTTTTGCCATGCGACGTGCTTTTGCCCACATCCTGGACGTAGTGCTTTTCAGTGTTGTGACCGTTCCTTTTACTTTTGTAGTTCTGCTGCTCTCAGGAATCAGCGGCGGGATTGTGGGAGCAGCAACCAACAGTGACAACAGAGGCGCGAATGTGGCGATGATGGTTTTCTTTCTGTGCATGTTGGGATTTATGTTTCTTTTCCTCGCCAAAGATGGCTTCGCGGGACACTCGCCTGCGAAAGCCATGCTGGGATTGCAGGTCATTGACGATCTCACCGGCCGGCCCGCCAACTTCTGGGATTCCTTCCAGAGAAATCTACCTACCCAAATTCCTTTCATGCATTGGTATGTGCTTTATCAGTTATTGCAATATGACGGCAGGCGCATCGGCGATGGCTGGTCGCGCACCAAAGTCATATGGAAGCCTTATCGCGATAAGGCCCCATTCCTCTCCCGAAAGCAATTGCAGGCCCGGCTTGCCGCCAAAGCAGTTGCAAAAAGCTAACCGCAGAGGACGCGCAGGAGCGCAGAGGGAACCAACGGGGTAAGCTAGAAACATCTAGATCAAACTTCCACAAAATGGAATCCCATTATGGGATAAAAGTGATGATATTTCCCATAATGGAAAGTATATCCAGATAGGTCCCGCAATCCTGATTACTTTATATATATCCTGTGTTACTCTTTTCGCGCTTCTATATGCAGTTGCCCTAAAAGGCACCTACGGGCTTGACCTTCCAATATAAAGCCCTAAACGTGCCCTCCCAAAAGGGCCCCAAAAACTGTTATGCGAGTTCGCGCTTTTGCAGATTGACCAGCGGGGAACCACAACAGGTTCATAGCGGTGGAGGTTCCGCAACTACGATGGGGGAACCAAAACAAACTCCGGAGAACCTCGGCCATTCCTGGCCGGCCCTTAAAGAGAACTTCCAGTCATTTTTGGAAGCAGCGCCCGATGCCATCATCATTGTGGACGAGCAGGGACATGTTGTTCTCACCAACCCGCAAACGCGGGTCCTGTTTGGATACGCCGAAAGCGAACTTACAGGCAAGCCGATTGAGGTGCTTATTCCCCAAAGATTTCATGGGAAGCACGAGAAGGACCGGACAAAATTTTCTGCGGACCCGAAGGTGCGGCGCATGGGAGAAGGGTTGGAGCTCTTCGGGCTACGGAAAGACGGTACGGAATTCCCGGTAGAGATTAGCCTAAGTCCTCTCACGACTCAGGAAGGCAGATTCGTCATCAGCGCCATTCGCGACACCAGTGAGCGTCGCCGTGCCGAGGAGCAATTTCGCGCCCTTCTGGAGTCGGCGCCCGACGCAATGGTCATTGTGAAGTCCGATGGAAACATTGTGCTGGCAAATTCACAGACCGAAAAGCTGTTCGGCTACAGCAAGAGCGAATTGCTGGGTCGCCCGGTTGAAGTCCTGATTCCAGAACGGTTTCGTCCGCGCCATCCCCAGCACCGGGGAAGTTTTTTTGCCGACCCTCGCGTGCGTCCCATGGGAGCAGGTTTTGAGCTTTACGGCTTGCGGAAAGACGGAAGCGAGTTTCCGGTTGAGATCAGCCTCAGCCCTCTAAGAACGGCAGAGGGAACTCTGGTCACCAGCGCAATTCGTGACATTACCGAGCGCAAACTGTTAGAAGCTGTGCTCAAAGAAAAGAACCTCGAGCTTGAAAAAGCCAGTTTGGCAAAAGACCGGTTTCTGGCCACCATGTCGCATGAACTGCGCACTCCGTTGAATGCAATTATTGGATTTACCGGCGTCATGTTAATGGGCCTGCCTGGCCCACTGACGGCTGAGCAGGAAAAACAGCTCACCATGGTGCAATCTGGAGCGAAACATCTGCTTTCATTGATTAACGACCTGCTCGATCTCGCCAAGATCCAATCCGGGCAAGTTGAACTCACCTTTGAACAAGTGGATTGCAACACGGTCGTGACTGAAGTTGTCAATGCGCTTCAGCCCTTGGCAACGAGGAAGGGATTGGAACTCCTGGTGGATATGCCGCCGCAATCCATCGTTCTAGCTACCGACCGGCGCGCTCTAACGCAAATTCTGCTCAACCTTGTGAACAATGCGGTCAAGTATACCGAAAAAGGCAGCGTAGTTATTGAGCTTAAGGACGACCATCGAGGCGACGGTCCCATTGCATCATTCCACGTTCTTGATACCGGAGTGGGAATTGCGCCGGAGAACATCAGCAAGCTCTTTCAGGCTTTCACCCAGATCGGCGCCAAAAAGGTCGAGGGCACGGGACTGGGGCTTCACTTAAGCCAACAACTTGCCGCCATGCTGGGCGGCGCCATTTCAGTTCAAAGCGAATTGGGAAAAGGCAGCGATTTCAGTTTGATTCTGGGCTCGGCAAGAAAAAAGCAGTCGCAACAAGATAAAACCGCTTCTCACTGATGACAAAAATGGCAAACAACGTTTTAGTGATCGAGGACAACCCGGCAAACCTGGAGCTGATGTTGTATTTGCTGCGCGCCTATGGTTTTGAAGCGACAGGCTGCCAGACCGGGGCCGATGGCATGGAGAAGGCACAAACCTGCGACTTTGACCTCATTTTATGTGACATTCAATTGCCTGATATAGATGGCGTGGAGATTGCCCGCGCGCTGAAGCTTGATCGAAGACCCCCGCTGGTGGCGGTAACAGCTTTGGCCATGATCGGAGACCGGGACCGCCTTTTGGCTGCCGGTTTTGATGGTTATATCTCCAAGCCGATTGACCCTAAGGCTTTCGTGGAAACCGTGAAGGGATTTCTGCCGGAGGGGAAGAGACTGGCTACGCGAACCGTCCCAGATTCTTCAGGGGTCGCTGCCGTGCCGCAGCGCCCGCAACAAACATTGGCCCGCCGGGAGATCATTCTGGTGGTTGATGATCTTGATGCAAACCGGTACCTGCTGCAAACATTCCTGAAATCAGCCGGGTTCCAGGTCATCGAAGCCGGGTCGGCAAAAGAAGGAGCTAATAAAGCCCTCGAAGCGCACCCGAACATGATCATCTGTGATGTGAACATGCCACTGGAGGACGGAGAAAAATTTCTCGCCCTGCTCAAAGCCCATCCGGAGATGGCCGAGGTTCCCGTACTTATGGTGACGTCTTCCGATAACCCCACCCAGCAGACCAAAGAACGATTGCGGGATGCAGGAGCGGTGGGGCTTCTGATGCGGCCAATCGAATCGGCCGTGCTCCTGCAACTGATCGAGAAAGAACTTGCAAAAGGTAAGGGCATAGAAGCATGACGAAAGCAAAAAAAATACTCGTGATCGAAGACGATCTTGGCAGCCGGGAATACCTGGCCTACCTGCTCAAAGACGCCGGATATGAAGTGGAATCGGCGGAAAGTGGCGAACTGGCCCTGGAGATTTTGCTTTCGTCCCATCCTGACCTGGTCATTAGCGACATTCTTATGCCAGGGATGGATGGTTTCGAGCTGGTGCAGAGGCTGCGCACGAAGCGCTCACTGGCGAACGTTCCGGTGCTTTTTTATTCCGCCACTTATCATCAAGCTGAAGCCGAGGGGCTGATGGGCAAGGCCGGCCTGGCGCAACGTCTCGAGAAGCCAGCCGAGCCCAAGGTGATACTGAAGGCAGTGGAAGATGCGCTGAACCAGCCACACGCGCATGGGTCTTTTGATTCCTCGGCTTTTTCGGAAGACCATCTGCGGGTGGTTTCTGAAAAACTGATCCAGAAGATGCAGGCGCTCACCGCTGCAAACCAGAAGCTGGAGGAATCGCGAGTAGAGCTGGAAGCTGAAATGCACTCGCGCAAAAAGCTGGAAGAAGAGCTGCGGGAGAGTGAATCGCGGTTGCGCCAAATCACTTCATGCGCCCCAGTGGGAATTTACCAGGCCAACCCTTTGGGTGAATGCCTGTTCGTCAATGAGTGGTGGATTTCTATCACAGGACTACCGTTGCAGGAATGTTTGGGCTGGGGGTGGATCCAAGCCGTGCATCCGGCAGACCGGGATGTAGTAGTCACTGCAGTTAAGAAAGCAATGGCCGAAGAAGGGGTCTATCAAGGCGAATTTCGCATTCTCACATCCAGTCAACAGACGCGCTCGGTCATCTCGCACGCCGTTCCCGTGAGAGGACTGGATGGCGGGATCTCAGGTTATGTTGGGATGCTGCTGGATGTTACAGAGCGGAAACAATTGGAAGACCAGTTGCGGCAATCGCAAAAGATGGAGGCCGTAGGGCAACTTGCCGCCGGCGTCGCGCATGACTTTAACAATCTGCTTGCCATCATCATGGGCAATACAGAACTGGCTTTACTGCGGATAGAAGAAACCAACCCCATTGCTCGTAAATTGCAGGATGTAAAATCAGCAACCGACAAAGCTGCCCGCCTGATACGCCAACTGCTGATGTTCAGCCGCCAGGAAATCAACGAGCCCAGAAAAATTGACCTCAATCCTGCGATTTCCGTTTCCAGCCGGTTCCTGCGCCGCCTGATCGGAGAAAATATTTCAATTCGATTGCTGCTGACCGATGAGCCTGCAACCGTAACGATTGATCCAGGCCATCTCGAGCAAGTGCTGATGAACATGATTATCAATGCGCGGGACGCAATGCCCCATGGCGGCACGGTCACCATTGAAACGTCGGTGGCAGATCTAAGATCGGAATCTTTAGAACCAGGCTTTACGCCGCAGCCGGGTTCCTATGCGTTGCTGGCCGTCAGCGACACGGGCACGGGCATGGATGCAGCCACCAAGTCTCATATCTTTGAACCATTTTTTACCACCAAGGAAAAAGGGAAAGGGACCGGATTGGGGCTGGCCACAGTGGAGGGCATTATCAAACAAGCGGGAGGCCAGATCGCGGTATACAGCGAAGTTGACCGCGGGACGACGTTCAAAATCTTCTTGCCCTTGAGTTCAGCAGCCGCCGAACCACAGATACAGGCTGAAAGAGAGCTGGTGCCAGGAGAGAGCGAGACAGTTCTGTTAGTGGAAGATGAAACCGCTCTTCGCACGACGGTGCGAGAGTGCCTGCTAGAGAGCGGTTACAAAGTGCTTGAGGCGGGCGACGGAGTGGAGGCGATTGCAATCGCAGACCAACATAAAGGAAAGATTGACCTGTTACTGACGGACATAGTCATGCCACGCATGGGAAGCACAAATTTGGTCAACTATATCGCAACCAAATATCCCGCCACCCAGGTATTACTGATGACGGGATACACCGAGGACTTCGCAATTCGACAGGGCATGCTGCGAGCACCTCGCGTGATTCAAAAGCCTTTCACACGGCACTCGCTGCTTCAAAAAATACGGACTGTGCTGGATGCCGCTAAACCATCTTCCAGGAAACATACGATCCTGCTGGCAGAAGACGACCCCAGTTACCGGGAGCTGATTGTCGATACGCTGCAATCCTCCGGGTTCGAGGTGCTGTCTTCCCAGAGTGGAACTCGGGCGCTGCTCCATGGATTCCCCAACAAGATTGACCTGGCCATTTTGGATGTACTCGTACCACGGGCAAGCAGCTTTTCTGTCTGCCGGAAATTAAGATCCAATCCTAAGACGGCCAAGATGCCAATTATCGTCATCAGCGGGCTTACCACCAAAGATGATCAGCGGCTCGCCCTCGAAGCCGGCGCCAGCATGTTTCTGCGCAAGCCGTTCAGCACTGACGAATTACTTTCAAGCATCAAGACGTTGCTGGTCAGCCAACAGACCGGCAGTGAGAATCTGCCACCACGTCTATAGCTCCATAATCACTATGCGGTATTGCTGCCCCGCTGCTGGTACACTGTTGGGCACCCATGGGCAGGCCTTCAAAATGGAGCGCGAAGAAGTGAAGGCCTCCACGTCTCCTGCCCTTGAGAGAGCGCTGCCCAGCGAACGCACCGGCCCATTTCTGGCAATCAGCAATGCATTTCTAGCCTTGTTCTCCATCGTTGGTCTGGCACTGTGGGGACTTCCCTTTTATTACGACTTTATGGTGCGGCAGTTCGGATGGAGCCACGCCCAGGTCACCTCGGGCAACGCGTACAGCAAGGTGGCGGTTGGCCTCATCTTCGGAGTTATCGCGGGATGGCTGGTAGACCGTTTTGGCCCACGCCGCCTGATGATGGCGGGCGTATTGATGGCAGGCGCGGCACTGATAGGCCTCGGTTATATTTCAACTCTGGGAGGGTTCTACTTTTTTTACGTGTTCAATGCCCTGGGATACGTTTGTGGCGGCCCGCTGCCCAACCAGGTATTGCTTTCCCGCTGGTTTGATCAATCGCGCGGCAAGGCAATGGGCTTCGCCTACTTAGGCATCAGTTTGGGAGCTGCAACCGTTCCCTGGATTTCAACATTGCTGGTCCACCGATTCGGGTGGCAGGCAGCCTTGCGCATACTTGGCATATTGATCATTGTCATCTCTTTTCCCATGGCATTTTTTGTGAAAGATGCGCCGGCCAATAGACGGCCAGAAGAAGATACCGCAGCGGGTCCAGCCGCAATCAAGAGTGCATTCAAGACCTTTCCCTTTTATCTGCTGGCCCTGGGGAGCATGTGTTCAATTGCGGCCGTCAGCGGTGCGCAGCAGAATCTTAAGCTGTACCTGAGTCTCGACCAGCACTACACCCAGTTCGAGGCAGCTCGCATCGTCTCGCTGGTGTTCACCTTCAGCATCGTCGGACGCCTGCTTATGGGCTGGCTGGCCGACCGCTTTCCGAAGAAATACGTCATGCTGCTGATTTATCTTCTGGTTGCCTGCGCCATCCCTTTGTTATTCATCGCACCGTTCAAGGGTGGAATGTACGTTTTCGCGGTGATCTTTGGCATCGGTCTGGGCGGAGACTACATGATCATTCCTCTCATGACCGCCGAGATTTTTGGGGTGCGCATTCTGGGCACATTGATGGGCGTTCTTCTCACCGCTGACAGCGTCGCCGAGGCCGTCTCACCCTTAGTGGTCGGCCACCTGCGCGATGTGAGTGGAACTTACCGCAGCGGGTTTCTGGTGCTGGTCGCCGTGGCATTGTTGGGAGCCATTGCAGTGGCGGCCTTGCCCAGACGGAGACCGGCGGCATGAGCACACGCGAAATCCTGCGCCTGGGAAGCGTGAAAGACGTTGAGCATTTTCAGGGGCACCTGGATGTAAGCGGACTCAAGATTCCGTGCGATCGCGAGTTGCTCCCAGGTGCGAAGTCACCTCTGGCCCAGCCCCTGATATGCAGTGGGATGACAATTGGCAACCGGATCGCAATCCAGCCGATGGAAGGCTGGGATGGAACACCGGATGGCGATCCTACCGAGAACACACTCCGGCGATGGCAGCGCTTCGGGGCGAGCGGCGCGAAGTTGATCTGGGGTGGAGAAGCAGTCGCGGTTTCCCATAATGGGCGGGCTAATCCAAATCAGTTGGTCATAGCCTCGCATACACAAGAAGGATTGGCGCGGCTGCGCGCGGCGCTCATTGAAGAGCATAAGCATACAACCGGTTCGGCTGACGGCCTGATGATCGGTTTGCAGTTAACCCACTCGGGACGCTACAGCCGTCCTAATGCCAAAGACAGGCTAGAACCTCGTATCCTGTACCACCATCCGATTTTGGACCGCAGGTTGGGGCTGCCCAATGATTATCCGGTGCTGACGGATGAAGAGATTGCGGCCATCATCGAAGACTTTTGCCGCGCGGGCAAGACTGCGCTCGAACTGGGATTCGATTTCGTTGATATCAAGCACTGCCATGGCTATCTTGGACATGAATTTTTGAGCGCACACACCCGGGAAGGAAGCTACGGCGGCGGCTTTGAGAATCGTACACGCTTTCTCCGCGAAGTAGTCAAGGGAATACGATCAGCCGCTCCCGGATTGCAAATTGGCGTGCGCCTTTCTGCCTTCGACAACATACCTTTTCATGCCGACCCCGAAGAATCAACGCCAGGCAAACCGGGACGCGGAATTCCAGAGAGCGCTGACAAGTTGCTTCCCTATCGCTGGGGGTTTGGCGTCAATCAGCAAGCCCCTACTGAATCTGACCTCACCGAAACGGTGCGTTTTCTGTCGCTGTTAGAAGAATTGGACATTCGTTTGGTAAATCTGACGGCGGGCAGTCCTTATTACAATCCTCATATTCAAAGACCGGCGCTCTATCCTCCGTCAGATGGATATCTGCCACCTGAAGATCCTCTCGCCGGCGTGGCCCGGCAGATGGAAGCCGTGCACCGGCTCAAGCAAAAATTTCCCAGGCTTGTTTTCGTAGGCTCAGCCTACAGCTATCTGCAGGATTTTCTGCCGCACGTGGCGCAGGCGGCAGTACGCGAAGGATGGGTGGATTTCGTGGGCCTGGGACGCATGGTCTTGAGCTATCCCGAGGTGCTTTGGGATGCGCTCGAAGGACGGAGTGTTCAACGCAAGAAGATCTGCAGAACGTTCAGCGATTGCACCACAGCGCCGCGCAATGGGCTGCCTTCGGGATGCTATCCGCTCGACGCATATTACAAAGAGTCTGAACTCGGAATCCAATTGAAAAAAATAAAAGCCGGAAAGAGCAATGAAAATCGAAACTCTGACTAAGCAATGGCAGCCCCGCCGTAAAGTCCACGGAATTGCGGCAGCGTTGCTTCCATTTCGGGAAAATGGAAAAATAGCGGTGGAAGCTTTTCAACGTCATCTGTTAGCCACGCAGCAGGCTGGACTGATGAATGCCGTGAACATGGATACCGGCTATGTGAATTACCTGGGCGAAAGCGAAAAACTGGAGGTCCTCGAGTGGGCGCGGGAAGTGCTGGGAAAAGACGTTCCGTTTGTCGCTGGAGCATACATCGAAGGCCAAAAGGACGAAGGCGAAGTGGTGGCGCTATATCGCCGGCAGATTGAGACCATCCTGAAATTCGGCGGAATACCGATCCTGTTTCAAACCGCGCGGCTGCACGGAAAAACAGCTCGCGAAAAAGTTGAGACCTACCATGCCATTTGCCGAGGGTATCCACACATACTCGCCTTTGAGCTGGGCACCATGTTCGCGCCCAATGGGGAGATCTTCGATGAAGAGACCGTGCGCGGCCTGATGGAAATTCCCGAGATCAAGGGAATGAAACACTCCTCGCTCGACCGCACGCTTGAAGTCGAGCGCCTTGCGCTGCGCGACGCACAACGGCCCGACTTCCGCATTTATACCGGGAACGATCTGGGCATCAACATGATTGAGTACGGCTCCGACTATTTGCTGGGATTGGCAACCTTGGCGCCGGAAAAGTTTGCCGAACGCGACCGCTTATGGGAATCAGGCGACGCCGCTTACTACGCTCTTGCGGATGCACTGCAATATTTGGGAAACGTGGTATTTCGGACGCCAGTCCCAGCCTACAAACACTCCGCAGCGGTATTTCTAAATTTGCTGGGGCGCATTCCGACTGCGTTAGCCCATCCGAGGAACCCCAGGCGTCCGGCGTGGGAGGCAGAAATCTTGGCGGACTGCGCCCGGCGATTGGGATACGCCGCTCTGTAAAAGCAGTTCTCAGGTGAGGCGCGATCACTTTGGCTGCTCAAGCCGTGGGCGATGGGGGGGGTACCAGCAAGTGGGCGGAGCCCTAAAAATAGCGCTGATCACCGCGTATTTGCTGGGGAAAGTCGATGCCGGGGTAGGGACTTGCTGAAGCAGTCGTCAGTCCTCAGGACAAGCTGCGGACTTTTTGAATCCAGCTTAAAGAGGCTTTGTTCTAAGCGCTGCGCTGCGCCCCTGCCTTCGGCAGAGCGGAAGGGACACTTTGTCCATCCTCACCCAGCGCTGGCGCGCTGGGCTGACCTCTATTTCGCGCCTACGGCGCTCGAATTTTCAAAGACCAAATGGGCTTTATTCTAAGGGCTCCGCGGTAAACCGCTACGCCCTCGCGAAAAGTTCGTGCGATCCGGCACTCACTTTTCGCTCACCCGATTCAAATTAAGCCCTGCATTCTGAAATGCTTCTTGAACTGGTGAATCTGCCTTTCTACCTTCTTTCAAAACGTACGTATGTAACGAGGGCCGGGACTCGGGCCGTTCTGCTGCGAACTGTTCTCCGGGGCTTTCTCTGGCTGGTTTGGGGCTATGAAAGGTGGAAAGGGAGAATGCCCGTGCAGGATTCGTTCATAGCGCTGGGAGCCTTCATGCTGACCGTTTGGTTGCGTTTCATTTTGCTGCTCGGCTTTTGCCGGTTGTTGAGCTTCTGTCTGATTTTGGGCGCTGGCGACAGATGCCGGGCTGAGGCTCGGCTGCTTGTCTTGATCTGGTTTGTCTTGTCTTCTGTCTAGTTTTGCCGTGTCTGGTTTTGGGTCTGGCTGGTTTGGCGGAGAGAAGGGCTTCGGAACCGAAGTGCCGGTGGTCTCACGAGGATAGATCTGGGCTCCGTTGATATCTCTGATGACAAAGTTCACACCTTCGAAAGGCTGTTTCTTGGCGGGGCGGGCAGCTTTGCCGGTGGCCTCGCGCTGGGAGCGCGCCTCGAACTCAAAGGTGCGGAGCACAGCGAGGGCGCACTGGCGCATTTCGGCGGCGGCGCGGAGGTCAATGTTGCCCTGGCAGAACTGGCGGGCGACCTCGTTTAAAAACTCGGCCACGCCGGAGGCTTCGCGCATTGGTTTGGCGAGAAGACAGGCCAGCTCTGGAATGGCTTGGGGAGTAGCTTGGGCGTCGCGTCTGCGAAGGACTCCGCCGGCGCGGCGTGCTGCCGCGCTTTTCTTTTGCGACTCGGGATCGTGAAGGAAGCAATATTGCCTGCCCTTCCGGGGATGGGCCTTGCACTCGGTCCCGTCGCTACGTTTGTGGCAGCAACGGGGTTGTTGGCTGGGGTTGGTTTTTACTCCAAAAAGCTGTGCGATTTTCATAGATATCCTTTCCGGTATCCCTTCCAGGGACACCTGAGGACAATGATGACGCACAATTGGTGAAAATCAGCCCTTTTGATATCAGAATGGTATCATTTTTAATCTTTTTTGCCACGAATGAGTACGCATTTTATAGACAAAGCCCCACCCAGCCATTCGGCAAACTCAGCGCAGGCTGCAACATACCCGGAGCAGGGATTTTAAAGTGCTGTTAAACTGTTGAAAACACTCACGCGGAGGGATGTGTGAGCGGTTGAAACAGGCGGTCTTGAAAACCGCTATACCCGAAAGGGTATCGGGGGTTCGAATCCCTCTCCCTCCGCCAGACGATTTCTCCTTTGGCTTCTAAGGACAATCTGCGAATGAGCAAGCCGACAAACCTGACGTATGAGGACTCTTGCCGGGAGCTTCAGAAAGCGGGCTGGCTGGCTCCCGGCACTGCGCCCAGACTTCCATCAAAGCGTCCAAATTACGATGATGACGGCTTATTCGGGGTACGCTTGTTCCGCACGATGACGAAAGACAAAACCCTCGAGAATCTGACTCTGCCACGCACGTTCTTCGGACGTTCTGAAATCCGGAATGTGTCATTCGCGGGCACCGACTTGTCAGAATCAACTTTATGCTGGAATGACTTCATCTGGGTTGACTTCACAAATTGCGACCTCTGTAATTGCGACATGCGAGCCGCGCTTTTCGACACAGTCAAATTCTCTGGGGCTAATCTCAACCAGAGTGATCTGCGCGGATCTGATTTCAAAGATTGCGATTTTTCAAACGCGCGTCTTCAAGGCGCGAAACTAACGAAGAGCCAGGGTCTACGCTTGAATTTGTCCCCGCAGCAACAGCAAGAGGTTGATTGGCAAGAGCTTGACGGCGAAGAGCCCGGCGGCGGTTGATGTTTCACGAGGCCCTGTTCCTTCAGCCGATTGCGGGTTGATTTAACGGCAAGCCGGAAGTTATTCGGGCCCGAAGTCGGCTTGGGAGAAGTGAGAAGTTGCTGACTGTCGCCCGCGCCGATCTCCTCGAAGCCCGTTTCGGGACCGCGCGAACAAGGAACTGAAGGGCGCCCGGATTACTTCCGCATTGCCGACCATCCGCTCGGGAACCCGTGTGCTATGGAGATAATCACCCAGTGTTGCGCCAGGAGGTCATGAACTTGTCTCTTTTCAATGCCATCTCGACACGCTCCGCTACGCGGAAGATCCAGCCTTCCAATCCTGCCGGATCTCCCGATAACGGAAGCAATCGACGAGGTGATCGTTTACCATTCCAACCGCCTGCATGTGGGCATACACGATCGTCGAACCAACGAAACTGAATCCGCGACGCTTAAGGTCCTTGCTGAACACATCGGATTCGACAGAAGTTGCAGGGATCTGTCGCATGATCTTCCACCGGTTAAGCTTTGGCTGTCCGTCAACGAAACGCCAGCAATAGGAGTCGAAGCTTCCGAACTCTTCCTGGATTTTGAGAAACGCGCGTGCGTTGCGCACGGCGGCCGCAATCTTCATACGGTTGCGAATGATCTCAGAATTTAATGCGAGCTTCTCGATTCGTCGAGCCGAATATCGCGCGACTTTCTCGGGTTCAAACCCATCGAAAGCGCGCCGATAACCTTCCCGCTTCTTCAGTACAATCGTCC